>NZ_JAYGHE010000053.1:20915-56337 GCF_034931145.1 Nostoc sp. UHCC 0252
GAGTGCAACGAAGCAATCGCAGGGGTTCGGAGGTTGCGACTCTACAAGACGCTGCGCGAACACTTCCTACCCTGCGGGTTCCGCCCTTGGCGGTACAAAATGACAACTAATTAGTCGGGCATGATGGCATGATATGAGAACCGCTACCCGTAATTGCCCTCAAAACTTGGAACGCTGTTAAAAAAATTGACTTTGGCAAAAAGTTTTCGCTTTAACTGACCTGTATTGGTCTATAACTTGTGTGTACAGATTATCTGTTTGCAAGCAAATGTAACGTGGATATATTTTCCACGCCAGTGATACTACTTTAAAAAAGTTTGCTACAAGTAGTGTTATTTATGATTGTCATAATTAAAACAATTGACTCTCAACTATCAATGGTGAACTCTACCCTCGTTGTCACACTCTATATCAACCCTATGACAGGGAATGATAATAATACTGGTTCACGGTTGAGTCCGTTTAAAAGCCTCACCCGTGCCTTAAAAGTAAGCAAAATCCCGACGATAATTCATCTGGAGGCGGGAACTTATAGTGCTGCTAGTGGTGAGATGTTCCCACTGATTATCCCTAAAGGGGCAATAGTGGTGGGTAAGGAAGCGAACAAAGGTGCAGAGATTGTAATTTCTGGGAGTGGCGAGTATCAAAGTCCTAGCTTTGGTATACAAAATATTACACTGCTTTTGCTAGATAATGCCAGTCTTTTAGGTGTAACTGTTACCAATCCCTCAACCAAAGGTACTGGTATCTGGATTGAATCGGCTGCGCCTACTTTAGCTCACAATACTTTGAGGGATTGTGGGCGAGAAGGTGTGTTTAGTACTGGTACTGCCAAACCCGCAATTTTAGATAACATATTTGTGCAAAATACTGCTAGCGGGTTAGTGATGGCAGGCCATAGCCAGGGAGAAGTACTGCGGAATTTATTTGAAAGAAACCCTTTAGGTATAGCACTTAGTGACTTTGCTACCCCTACGATCGCAAATAACAAATTATCAGAAAATCGCACTGCGATCGCACTTTCTCGCAATGCCCAACCCGTGATCCGTCAAAATCTTATTACTAAAAATACCCAAGGTGGTCTATTCGTTAATGGCAATGCAATTCCTGATTTAGGTAATACCCAAGATTCTGCTGATAATATTTTTAGTGATAATAGTGAATTTGATTTATATAATGCTACTACACAAAAGCTGATTTCCGTAGGTAATCAGTTAAATCCTTCTCTCATCAAGGGCTTATGTGAATTGATCCCAGCTAATGAAGTAGCAGTTAACACTAGTTTATTTGAGGCTCCAACTGAATCCTTATCTCAAAAACTCGCCGCACCTGTTGAATTAGATGCACATTGGGCAAAGCCATTTATCCAGGCATTAATGAGTATGAATTTAACTCATTGTTTTGCTGATGGTAACTACCAACCAGATAAACCCATGTCTCGCGCCCAATATGCATCTCTGGTAACGATCGCCTTTAATCCATTTCCGAAAATCTCAGCACCTGATTTTACGGACGTACCCAAGGATTTTTGGGCTTATAACGCTATCCAAATCGCGGCTAGCGGTGGCTTTGTTGGCGGATTTAGCGATCGCACTTTTCGCCCAGATCAAAATGTCCAACGGCTACAGGTGATTGTTTCTCTAGTAAATGGATTGGGATTACCGCCAGCTAATAGCGATATTTTAGAAGTATATAGCGATCGTCATACCATTCCTGACTACGCTAGAAAAGCCGTAGCCACTGCTACACAACAAAAAATCATCGTTAATTACCCAGATCCCAACCAACTTTCACCTTTACGTTTGGCGACACGCGCCGAAGTTGCAGCGATGGTTTATCAGGCATTAGTTGCCATTGGGCGAACATCTGCGATTAAATCAGTCTATGTAGGGTTGCATTCTAGAACTTGACAAGTAAAATAGGAAACACTGCTTATCGGCTTGGTACTCTTGGAAAAAAAACCATGTAGTTAAAAGCACGCTAGGCTAATATGCGATGGGTGAAAAATCTGAGACCTATTGCCGAAAGCTAATAGCCCCATGTTAACAACACTTCCAGATACTTCTGCCAACTTGGCGATCGCTTTATTAATTAACTATAGTTTTGACCTCAATGGGTATAGTGCCAATGAGCTAGTTGAGCGTTGGCAAACGCAATACCCATTGAATTGGCTACACCTGGCAGTGATTGAGGCACTATATCAAGGTCGCTATAAAGCGGTTTCTGTGCAGCAAATATTAGTCTTCTGGCAGCGCCGGGATCAGGCTACGTATCATTTCAACATGGAATTTGAACGGATGGTTTGTAGCAAATTTCCTCAAAGCTTAACCTCATTTGCTGCACCAGCCTTGCCGTCACCCAAGAAAAGCCCCGTTGTAGAGAAAGTCACGAGTCCTCAATTACCACCTGCGAAGATTCGTAACGGCTATCAACACAGCAATACTGCAACTCTACAACTGAAAAGTTTTGAACAAAAGACATCTTTGAGTGAAGAACACCATAAGCAGGAAGATACAGACAATAAAACTGTCTTGAAGTCTCCCCTAACCGGGAAGTTAACTTCTTCGGCAACCCTTCAGCGATTATCTGCTGTCAGCCAAAGGCAAACTTCGCAAGAAATTCCGTTGCCTTCTCCATCGGCAAGCCATCATCAAAAACAACCCAAACTCCTCCCACCTGCTGCTATTCATGCCCCTATTGGGCAATTTACCCCAGAAAAAAGCGATCACTCTGAGTCTTTTACATCTAAACTCAGGGCGATGTCTAGCGAACAAAATCCGCCAGATACGGGAAGTAGGGATAAATGATTGTTTACTCTCCAACTAACTCCTTAAAGCGCTCATCATCAGCAATATCATCGAAATCTAGGTCAGTTGCTGCGTCTTCTCTATACCTGGGATTAAGTTCAATTGCTTGTTGTAGAGTTACCAGAGATAGTTCAACTTGTCTTTGCAGTGCGTAACACGCTGCTTTGTTGTAATAAGCACTGGCATAATCTGGCTTAATTTCTAAGGCTTTGTTAAAACTAGCGATCGCTTCATCATCGCGTCCCAATCTTACCAAAGTATAACCGTGTTTATCCCAGATTTTGGGAGAATTGGGTTGGAATTCTACCGCTTTTTCAAAAGACACTATTGCCTCTTCATATTGTTCTAATGCTACTAGGGAAAGACCGCGATTCAACCAAGCTACAGCATCATCAGGCTTGATTTGTGTAGCTTTATCAAATGAAGCGAAGGCTTGCTGATGCTGTTGTAAGTTTCCAAAAGCAACGCCGCGATCGCACCAGGCTTGATGATAATCTGGTTGAAGTTTAATAGCTTGGTCATAAGAGGCGATCGCATCTTTGTAGCGTTTTAATCTCCCTAGAGTTAAGCCTCGTTTTAACCAAGTTATGGGTTCGTCAGCTTGAATTTTAACCGCTTGGTTGTAAGCTGCGATCGCATCTTCATAGCATTTTTGGGAAAATAGCGCATCTCCCTGTTGTACATACTCATCAGCAGTGAATTCTGGTTGTTGTGGCTGTTCCTCTATTTCTTCCTCAACTTCATAATTCACCGCCTCTAGAATTGATTCAGGTGTAATTTCAGTTAATTCTTGAAGAATAAGATCCTTCCTTTCTTGGGCATCTAGTTGTAATTCAGAAAGTTGAGATACAAACTCAGTTTCTAGTCTTTCTAACTTCTCCAAAATCAGAATCTTTTGTTGTTGAGCATTCCATTGCAATTCTGTAAATTGCGAACTAAATTCAGAACCAGATTTTTCTAAATTTTCAATGATTAACTCTTTGCGTTTTTGAGCATCTACTTGTAATTCAGATAGTTGTTCAACAAATTCTGACTGCAATGCTGATAAATTCTCAACAATTTGATTTTTTTGCTCATGAGCATCTGCCTGCAATTCAGATAATTGAGATTTATATTGATTATCTAATTCTCCTAATTTATCAAGTGTAATATCTTTTTGCTTTTGAGCATCTTCCTGTAAATTTGATAATTGGTCAGCAAATTCTAGCTGCAATTTTTTTAAATTTTCAAAAGCTATATCTTTTTGATTTTGAGCCTCACATTGCCATCCAGAAATTTGAGATGTGAATTCAGCCTTTGATATCTCTAAGTCAGCAATAGTTACTTCTCGCTGTTGCTGTATATCTAACTTTAAGTTGGACAATTCTTCTAGCAAGACAGATTCTAAATTTCCTATATTTTTTAGTGCTACGTCTCTTTGTTGTTGAGCATTTAACTCTAACTTAGATATCCCAGAAGCAAAATTTGATTCTAAATTTGCTATATTTTCTTGAGATTTTTTAAGTTCAGTTTCTAATTTACTTAATACCTGCGCTTTAGCTAAATCCAACTCAGATGTCAAGATAGAGACATTTTCTTGTTGGGTTTTAATTTTTTGCTGTAAAGCAGTAGTTTCCCGTTCTAATTCAGAATTTATTTTTTTAACTTCTTGAATAACGTTTTCAGCTTCTTCTTTAACAGTGGTTAGCTGATTTTGTAATTTTTCCATTCCCTGTAATTGTTGCATTGCTCTGTCAACAATTTCCCGGATTATCACCCGCCGTAAGAGCCAAAATAAAGCAATGATAGTGACTGGAAATAAACTTAATATAACTAGCCAGATATTAATTAAGATAGTCGTCCGGCTAAAAGCGTTCTTAAAATCAGATTGGACTTGCTGCTGAATTCCCTCTTCTGCTCGTAGCCGCGCTAATTCTTCCCGTTCCTGATTCGATAAGACCGCAGTAGGAGTTAATGCTGGGGACGGCGATGGTGCAGATTGTCCACTAGCAATTCCAACGGATAACAGTAAGGGTAAAAAGACAATAGTATTTTTTACAATTAAAGCGAAAATAGCTTGATTTTTGCTCTTCATAACAACCATCTCAGCCTGTTGGTCAGTTTTTGAAGCGGCGTGCCTCTCTCCAATCTATAACAAAATTAAGGTATTAAATTTTGTGGAGGTAATGGGTTTGCACTCAGAAAGTCTCCGTCGCTTTTGAAATGTTCGCATCAGTCACAGCAAAACCAGCACTAGAGAATCGCGTTTCGGAAAAACGCTTGTATAGTTATTGGTTATTTCCCAAACAGCAGCCTAAGATTACAGGCTGCTGCTTAAAGAACTTAAATTAGCTATGTGTTTGACCAATGACTAATCAGCGTTAACTATTGATTCCCCTTAATGGGGAGTTATTTGATATCACTTATCTAGCTAAAGTGAACAACATAGTTATCCGTCGCTTGTCTGATGCGATGCATTTGTTTCTCCTGTAAAGGAAATGCTAGAGGATGGGCAGAAAATGCTTAGACTGATGTCACAATTAATGGAAAATCAGTTAAGCAAGTTGAAACAAGAATGTCATTAAGTCTCCTTTACCCAAACTGATGCGATCGCCTGGTCGCAATCGATGACGATTTCCTGGTAAAAGGGGCAAGTTATTAATGTAAGTGCCATTAGAACTTCCCACATCTTCTACATAGTGAGCATCTCCCTCAACCCGAATATCTGCATGAATCCGCGAGACAACTTCTGAATTGGGAAATCCTGAAACGTCTATATCTGGGGGAATTCGATCATTGGGCTTGCCGATATGAATCACAGAGAGATTTTGCGGTAATTCAATTAAGCGATCGGTTTGAACGTGGATTAACCGCGCTATCACCTGCTGCAATTGCGTTCTGGCAGCAGTTGGAATTGGTGCTGGTGCTTCAGACGCTGGCGGGGGTGGTTCCAACGGTGGTGGAGTAGGAATACTTTGTCCAGAGACTACAGGTACTTCAGACGCTGGCGGTGGTTCCAACGGTGGTGGAGTAGGAATACTTTGTCCAGAGACTACAGGTACTTCAGACGCTGGTGCTGGTTCTGGGGGAACTGCTACTTCTGTTGCTGGTAAAGATGAGTTGGGAGGATGAGAGTTAGTAGAACCACTCATTCCCAAAGCATCTGGTTGTAAAAGTTCTAACAGGGGATCGGGTGGAACTAACGGCGGTACTTCCACAGGGGTATTGGGAGTAACTGTTGTAGCTACCGCAGGATGAACGTGTGGAACTCCTGCGGAGTGAAGGTTATAGCCACATTGACCGCAGAAAGCTGCATCTGCCTGCACAGTTGCTCCACAACTGGGACAGTTAGTAGTCGCAGGTAACGGTGTATAGCAAGCTTCACATTGGACAGCGCCATCAGGGTTAGGATGATTGCAATTAGGGCAGACGATCATCGATATTTAGCCTTTGTTCAAGATCATCATAAAATTAGGTAAGACTGGCAAGCAGAGGGCGGGCCTAGCTTTAGATTTTAGCAATTACTGCCGATGGAACGATGAATTTTAGACGTTCTTACATGGGAAGCAGGGAGCAGGGGGAAGGGGGCAGGGGGCAGGGAGCAGGGAGCAGGGAGCAGGGAGCAGGGAGCAGGGGGAAGGGAGCAGGGGGCAGGGAGCAGGGAGCAGGGAGAAAAATACCAATTTCCCATTCCCAATTCCCCATTCCCAATTTTTCAAGATTGGAGTTCTAAACCTGCTGCTGCATCTAGCAGCCACCAGAGTTCACCTTTGGGGCGAATTAAGCGCGACGGGTAAGTGAAGTCATCGGCTACAGGTGCAAAAACTTGCGCTAAAGCTGGTCTTTTATTCTCACCAGCAACCAGAAAAATCACACTGCGACCAGAGTTGATGAAGGGATATGTGAAACTTATCCGGGGATTTCCGTCTTTGTTACCTACAGTCACCAGGCGATCGCGTACTTTGAGAGCCTCTGTGTGGGGAAACAAAGATGCTGTATGTGCATCATCACCCATTCCTAGTAATACTACATCCAATGCGGGAAACTCGACCCCAGAAGAATTGAAAAATTCTTTGAGATGTTGTTCATACTTTGCAGCCGCCAGTTCTGGATTGGCTTCTAAGGTTGGTACGGGGTGAATGTTAGCTGCTGGAATGTCAACACGATCTAGCCATGCACGACGCGTCATCAGTTCATTGCTATCGGGGTGATCTGCTGGTACATAACGTTCATCGCCCCAAAATATATGAATTTTATCCCAAGGCAGTTTTTGAGTAGCGATCGCTTCGTATAACGGTTTAGGTGTACTGCCGCCTGATAAGGCAATGGTAAACTGCCCTCGCTGCTCAATGGCAGTCTCTAACTTGGACAGAATTAATTCTAGCGCTCGTGCAACCAGCGCTGGCTTATCCGGTAGAACTTCAACGGTTTTGTTCATGGCTTCATCATCATATTGCTGGCTTCCAGCAATACCATACCGAACTTATTACAATCCCCCTTTTTAACTTTTGAAACATTTAACATCGTGGATTAAGTAGGCTACAAAAATGTAGATACTCATTATCACCATCAACGGGAAGTTTTCAGTAGTCAGTCATACTAACTACTAACTCTTCTGATGATTATTTTTATTTACACCCAGTTACTTGATACTTTGTTGATTAACGCCACAAAGGGTACATTTATTAATTCTTATTAAAACTTAATAAAACTAATTAATCATAAGCAATGTTTCCCAATCAGCGATCGCTTCACGTTGGGCGATTAACAATTCCTGAATTCCTTTTTGGGCGACATCTAGCAGTTGATCCAACTGAGTCCGGCTAAAGCTACCTTCTTCAGCTGTTCCTTGGACTTCAATGATTCCCAGGTGTTGATTCATCACTACATTAAAATCTACTGTTGCAGCCACATCTTCGATATAATCCAAATCCAAAAATGGCTCTCCCTCCATTAATCCTACGGAAACTGCTGCTACTTGGCCACACAGAGGCGATCGCTCTAACACGCCCTCTTGCAATAATTTAGAAATCGCATGAGCCAACGCCACAAAGGAGCCTGTAATCGCTGTTGTTCGAGTTCCAGCGTCTGCTTGCAAAACATCAGCATCTACGGTCAGCGTGAGTTCTCCCAGTGCCTCAAAATCTACTGCTGCGCGTAAGCTGCGACCAATTAAGCGTTGAATCTCTTGCGTCCGTCCAGATAATTTCAATAACTCCCTTTCTTGCCGTTTTTGAGTAGCAGACGGTAACATTCGGTACTCAGCAGTTAACCAGCCTTTACCAGTTCCCTCAAGAAACCTTGGGACTCCCTTATTAACGCTAACAGTACAAAGTACCTGAGTATTACCGCATCTTGCGAGAACAGAACCAGGGGCGAAGCGGGTGAAATTGGGGTAAAAGCTAATCGGACGTAGTTCGTAAGGAAGACGACCGTCTGGACGCTGCCAAGCCATTGGAGTTGCCTCAAGATTTCTATCTAGAATACTGCCTTAAGATTACCTTTGTGTTATTGGGGGATTGGGGATTGGGGATTGGGGATTGGGGAAAGACTTATTTCAAGTTCTCACCTCTTGTCCCCTTCTCCCTGCCCCCTTCTCCCTGCTCCCTGCCCCCTGCCCCCTTCTCCCTGCCCCCTGCCCCCTGCCCCCTGCCCCCTGCCTCTTCTAAGGAATTGAAAGCAGAGTCAAAATATTTTGCTGCACCATATCTGGTGACTGGTCGCCGTTGATGGTCAATAGGCGGCGACGACGGTCATAGTATTCTAGGATGGGAATGGTGCGATCGTAGAATAACTCTACACGGCGCTGCACGATTTCGGGTTGGTCATCTGGTAGCGATCGCCCCAAAGATCGGCTAACCATGACTGCTTCTGGTACTTGGAGATAAATTGCCCAATCTAGCTTTTGTTCTAAATTATCTAATAAAAAATCTAATTCTTCAGCTTGGAAGGCAGTACGAGGATAGCCCTCTAAGACCCAATCGCAGATAATATCTGGTTGTCTAAGGCGAATTCGGATCAAATCAATGATCATTTCGTCTGGAACTAACTCCCCTTTTTGCATATAGGGTCGGGCGTGATAACCTAGTTCACTCAGGCTAGCGTAAACCGAAAGAGAAGTCCGGGGATCGGCTTCCGACCATCGAAATTCCGGCAGGGGGCGATCGCCAGATATTGCTGACCGTAAAATCTCACCAGTGGAAATCAGAGGAATATCAAAGTATCTGCAAAGCCTTTGTGCTTGAGTGCTTTTCCCCGATCCTGAACCTCCCAGAATCACCAATCTCACAACAATTCACTCCTCATGCTGTCAAATTCACTACTTGCTAGGTCTGTTTTGCCCAAACAACCGACAAATCTAACATTTAGGAATTTTCAGACCTTATGCCCAGCTTTTTTAAATAATTGGAACTGTAACTTTTATGTTTTAATTTTTACAACTTATTTCAGCGAAAAAACGACAATTCCAATCAAAATAACTCTTGACTTCAACACAAACGTAGTGTTTGACTAAGAATGCAATTTGCTAAATCCACCACACCTGGGAAAAACAGATTGATTATACAGGTAGATTTGTATTAACTACCGTCAGCAAGAAAACTTAATTATTGTATCTTTTTGAACTTAACTCTATGGTTGCCCAGCTAGAAACTCAAAGTATCAATTCAAGCGTTACCTTGCCATACCCAGTTGAGGGACTAGTGCAAGTTTTCACTAGCTCTCATCGCAATTTTTTTACAAGCGTTATAGCTCAATCACTGAGAATAGCTGGACAAGGAACGTCAGTATTAATAGTACAGTTCCTCAAGGGGGGCATTCGTCAAGGACATGATAAACCTATACAATTAGGACAAAATTTAGATTGGATTCGCTGTGATCTGCCTCGTTGTATCGATACACCACATCTAGACGATGCGGAAAAACAGGCTTTAGAAAAGCTATGGCAATATACACAGCAAGTAGTATGTGAGAGCAAGTATTCTCTAGTGGTCTTAGATGAGTTAAGTTTAGCGATTAACTTTGGTTTAATTCCTGAAACTGAAGTTTTAGCGTTTCTGGCAAAACGCCCTCCCCACGTCGATATCATTCTCACAGGGCCAGAGATGCCTAAATCTCTTCTCGATGTAGCAGATCAAATTACAGAAATCCGTCGCAGTTATCGACCCTAAACAAAATATTCAGTTCGTGCTACTATATCAAGTCTGTTTGAATTAACGTTAGCAACGAACTTGTGATTAAGAACGATATCTGGATTACTGAAATGGCTCAACAGGGTTTGATTTCGCCCTTTGAGCCAAGCCTAATCCGAAAAGTACAAAAAGATGAGTCTGTAGCGGTTCAACCTGTAATTAGCTACGGTTTGTCTTCTTATGGCTACGATATACGCCTTTCCTCGGCTGAGTTCCGCATTTTTCGCCACATTCCCGGAACTGTAGTTGATCCTAAAAACTTTAATCCCCAAAACTTAGAGCCAACAGCACTGCACACAGATACTAGTGGCAGCTACTTTATTTTACCAGCTCATTCCTATGGGCTTGGGGTTGCTCTAGAAAAACTGGAGGTTCCTGAGAATATTACAGTAATTTGCATAGGTAAATCTACGTATGCAAGATGTGGTATAATTGCAAATTTAACGCCTGCTGAGGCTGCATGGCGGGGTCATTTAACTTTAGAATTTTCCAATTCTTCCAGCGCCGACTGTCGCATCTACGCTAACGAAGGCGTGGTGCAATTACTCTTTTTAGAAGGTGAACCCTGCGCTATAAGTTACGAAGCACGCCAAGGTAAGTATCAGGATCAACTAGAGATTGTAACTCTAGCTAAAGTCTAAATAATTCAAAATAAATAAGGAGTTATATATGACTATTCTAAGCAACGTAGATATAAAAAAATAAAGCTTTTGAAGTTTTCAATGATTGGTTGAAAATAAATCTCTACGAAACTTATTCGCTTAACTGTATCTGAGGATGATTGCTCTAAATCATACCCACAAATCAGAGTGCGATCGCTTACTTTATCCCACTGCAAATTCTGTCAGCTTTCGCATATAAGGAGGCTGATAAGCCAGCACGATATCCTGCTTTGGAATACCATACTCCACTAATTCATTAGCCACGCCAACCTCAGTCCCATCATACTGAATCCAAATTTTATGATCTCGAATATCTAGATGAATTAAACAGCCATAAACTCGACGGCGATTTTCCCAACCCGTATTCACAACTTGATAATGATCCTGCTGCATATCAAAGATGGTTTGTCGTTCGATTTCACCATAGGCAGGTTTAATCTGAGCATGACTTGTCAAAACTTGCTGGATGATTTGTCTATACTCCGCTAGTCTATCCATTGTACAATTACCTCATTTTCCGGGTCAAATACTAGCAGTTTCAATTGATATTCGTGGATACTCATCTGTGGCAATTGCCGTGAGAAAAAATCTTCATAAGTTGCTAGCGGAACTGCTAAATAAAGAACTCGCTCTGGCTCTTTTAGTTTTAGCGCTACTCGATAATTTAAACATTGTCCTAAAGCTGTATGAAACTCAGAAATCGCAGAGGGAGCAACAAAACTCTTGATTTCTACAGCAATTCGTTCGTCTTGCTTTTGGGCAGCAATTAACCGTTCTGCACCCAGATCAATTTGTAATTGTCCATCTGCTAAGTCAATAGACAGTGGATCGTGTGTAATTGTCCAGCCATCTTTTTGCAAAGCCAATCTAACTAAATTATGGAAAATATCTCTTGCAGACATTCCTTAAATTTTAAAGTGTAATAACTAGAAAATTTTGCTGATATAGTAAGTCCTTGTCTGACGTAACAAACACAGGAGTAGCACTCATAATATCTGGATCAGAGGAAGTAATTCGGCGATCGCATAGAACTTTTTGAATATCCATCGTCCTGCAAAAAGCTGGATTAGATAGTTTAAACCTTCATTGCGCTTCTAGCCAAACCTGTAAATCGGCTGAACTAGTAAAATCTAACAGTGCTTCACTCAAATCTTCCAAAACAGGCAAAGGTAAACCAGAAATTGAGGAGCGTATTTCTTGAGAAAGTTCCCCAAATCGCTTAGTCAATTGCCGGAGAATAAGATTAGCTGTTGCTTCCTCACGTCCTTCCTCACGTCCTTCCTCGCGTCCTTCTTCCTTAATTTCTCGGTAAACTCGCGTTTCTTTGAGCGTGATTCCTAACATAGACTCTACCTCCGCTTGAGTTAGTTCTTCAAATCTGTACACCATGATCGTCGTTATTAATTCAATTATGGCGCGACTTGATGGCGATCGCACTTCTTGGGTGGTTCTTGTTAACAAATACCTTGCTTCTTCTGGTGCTTGTTCTTCATCCACTGTGGTTAATACCATCAATGCTACCCATATAGGCAATTGACGAATATCCCCTAATTCATCTAAATACACCCGATGTATTTGTTCACCATTCAGCAATGAGCGATGAGGATGAATATCGCTTTGCTCGATACTGCGCGATGGGTAAATTATCACTGCTTGCCAATCGCTAAATCTGGCACGGTTGCGGTAGAAATATAACGAAGATTCAGCCCATACTCTCTCATAAAGTTGTTCATCTTTTTGGAACTGAACCTCACAAAAATATACAACTCCAGCACCATCGCTTTCAGGTGGTAGAAATACTCCGTCGATTTCAAATTTTGGTTCTTTAACGGCGACTGAATCAAAACGATAACTATCCACATTAGTTGGAGGATTTGTCAACAATTCAAACAACAAAGTAGGAGACTGTTGAAACAGTTTGTAAAATATTGAGTCTCGACGCATTAAAGCATTTTATGAATTTTTTATAAGAAGAATTCAGAACTCAAGGGCAGAGCCGGAGACGCTCCGCCTGCGGTCAGAATTCAGTATGAATTAATTGCCCCAAAGTATAATTATGGTGCAAGTCTAGCTTTACCCAGACGCTGCTTTTCATACCATTGTGCGATCGCAGGTGCCCAATCTTCAAAGTGAGGCCACATCATTTCACACAACTTTTGAATTTCAAGTTGAGCATCTTTCTTATTTCTCAGGTCACAAAAATGCAAGAAAGACCTTAAATTGAAACTAACTACAAAATGCTGGCGATAATCAAAAGGTACTTTACCTCTTGCGTGTTCTTCAGACATTCCACCCTCAAAATCAGCTTGATATCGTTTAGCTGCTTCCAAACACCACTCTAAATCTGCTGCTCGTTGCTCTGGTGAATAATAGTATTTTTTGCCTTGTCTATCAGTGTAATAACCAACAGGACGCAGGTAAAAAACATCTTCTATGTCTTTTTTACCTTCTAATACATCAATAAATTGGTTGCCTGTGTACCTAAAAGACTGAACATCAAATGATACTCCTACACGATGAGTACGAGCCTGCTGCATTACACTGTGGGGAAAGTAACCACAGTTGAAAACAATCTGAGGATGCTCTAGAGGCCCATAGTGTCCCCTCTCACCCGCTAAAAGTCGCTTAACAATAACTTCGCCGCTTTGTGACTCCGAGGGCCAAGAGTCGCGCTCATCAAACACGAACCCATCGGTATAGTCCTGGTGCATCGCGGCATAAATCACCTGCTGCGGGTTTGGCGTTTTGGCAATAACCTCTACTCGAAATCGATGCATTAGTTTTTGGGAATGGATTTGTGACTGAAAGTGCTTATGCAGAAGAAGCGGAGCCTGTTGGTTAGACACGGCTTTGAACTCGATCCATTATCATATCTCCGCTTTGGATTTCTACTTGAGGAGATTAAGATACTTTACAAATATTAATAACTTTGTTACAGTTATTTACATAAAGAGAAAACGGGGAAAAATCCATGCGTACAAGCACTGCTATAATTGATGACCAAGGAAAATTGAACAACTTTGCGATTGAGCCAAAAGTTTATATAGATGAGCAAGGCGATCGCACTGGCTTCACTCCTTATGCAGAAATGCTCAATGGTCGTTTAGCAATGATTGGTTTCGTTTCTCTAATAGCATTAGAAGTAGCCACAGGACACGGTATAGTTGGTGTCTTGGCAAGTCTGTAAGAACTAATCTTTTAAACTTAATTATCAACAAATGTAAGAGACGGTAAATTTACCGTCTCTTATTTTTATGGAAAACTTAGTGCTAGAGTAAAAACATACTGATAGTAAAAGCCGTTAGTTATCAGTGTAAAGTTATCAGGTAAATTATGGCTTTAACCGCTTCAACGATGTTGCCTTTATGCACAAAAGCACCAGATTTTGATCTACCCGAAGTAGTATCTGGAAAGGCAACTTCCCTTGCTACCTTTGCAGATAAAAAAGCGCTGTTGGTAATGTTTATTTGTCGGCATTGCCCATTTGTAAAGCACATTCAACAAGAATTAGTGCAGTTAGGAAAAGATTATTTTACAGGTGATTTAGCGATCGTTGCCATCAGTGCTAACGATGCAAACAATTATCCAGATGATGCGCCAGAATCGTTGCAAGCATTTGCCACAGAACAAGGATTTAATTTTACCTTATGCTACGACGAGAGCCAGGAAACGGCAAAGGCTTACACAGCAGCTTGTACACCTGATTTTTTTGTATTTGACGATCAACGCAAACTTGTTTATCGGGGACAATTAGATGATAGCCGCCCCAGTAATGGTAAACCCGTAACTGGTGCAGATTTACGCGCAGCTATTGAAGCAGTACTGGCGGATAAACCTGTTACAAGTGACCAAAAGCCAAGTGTGGGTTGCAATATTAAATGGAAACCTGGAAACCAACCCAGTTATTTTGGTTAAAAGACATGGGGTGTGGGGTATAGGACATTGATTATTTCCTTCTTCCCTACCCCCCATAACCATTAGTGTTTAATTTCCAAATTCAGTATGTAGCATCCTAATTGGACTTTTTCTGCCCACAATTCATATTCCAGACGCAAATTTTCTGGTAAGGGATGTCCGTTAAGAGTTAGGCTATTAGTAAAATTTCGTAAACGAATAGGATCGTTAGGTTGCAATGACTCAGTTGGCAACCAATAGCGACTAATGCCGTAAACGCCCTGTTCCCAAAAGTGGCGATAACTTACTTGAGCATTACCTTGCATAGTCATGATGACTCGGTAAGGAGAAATCTCCAGCCACAAAATTCTGGGACTGTTAGGGGCGTAAGCTTTACTCTTACTTTGGGGAAGTGTTTCCTCTGGACTTACAACACTCCCGACTTCACAGCTAATTAGGGGCGGTGCAGTCAGCAGCAAATGGAATCTATCAGTATCTTTTTGATACAATGTCGCAGCAGTTTCCACAACAGACCAAATTGGTAGGTCAGTGGAAATAAGTGATAAGCACACGGGCTTGCGGTGATGAGTCAGCATGGGAGCGATAAGGGCTAAAAGCTATTGAACAAAGTGAAATGAACACTCTAGCTGTCTAATTAGGTCAAAGTAAGAAACTAAATAGTAAAACAGGCTTAATATTAATGAATCCGCTAATTTGTTAAGCTACACAAATCCTAATAGAAAGAGGTAGAATGTCAGCTTAGACAGTAAAACGGTACTTTCTCTAGAGAGAGCTAATTCGTAAGTAAAGCTTGTAAATATTCTAAGGCTATAACCTCAAAACAGTGGGAGTTGTTGTAGATGTTAAGAAACCTTTTTCAGGGAGACTTACCGTAGGCTGGGGTAAGTTTCATACAGTAAAAAGCGATAGGATATTAGGCAGGAAGTCAGCACCAGTAACAAACAAAGTCGCTGCCGAACTTCCGGTCTATTCAAAAGCCAGTGTATCCTAATGCCTGCTTCTGTTATAACCGTAAGAATTTGGAAGAAAATTAATTAACGTTAGTTCAGGTTAAGAAGATTTATTCAGCGTTAGTTGATTGAAACGGTGCAAACACGTAGACATATCTCAGAACCAAGCAACGGTGTAATCAGGGTTTTAGCTTATCCCGAACCCAGGTTACTTATAATACTCATGAAGCGATGACGCAACAAGCGAACAAGACAGTTAAAGGTCAGCAGTATTAATCAAGCAAAAATTTTATCCCGGTTGTGGGGTGCATCAAAATCAATCATTGGGCCTTTTGGGACGATGCGAGTTGGGTTAACTTGGGGATGGCTTCTGTAATAATGCCGTTTGATGTGGTCAAGATTGCAAGTCTCTTTGACTCCCGGCAGTTGGTAAAGTTCTTTGAGATAATTCCACAGATTCGGATAATCTACAATTCTGCGTAAGTTGCATTTGAAATGCACATAATAAACTACATCGAAACGGAACAGAGTAGTGAACATACACCAATCCGCCTCAGTAATTTGATTTCCGCAAAGATAGCGTTGATTTCCCAATACTTTTTCCCAGTGGTCGAGAGCTGTGAATAATTCCGTTACCGCTTCATCATAAGCTGACTGAGTGGTAGCAAATCCTGCTCGGTAGACACCGTTATTTATTGGTTGATAAATTGTATCAATCGTCTCGTCAATTACTTTTTGTAAATGTTCTGGATAAAAGTTAATATTTTGTTTAGCGAAAGCATTGAATTCTGTATCAAACATTCGGATGATTTCGCGGGATTCATTATTAATAATTGTTCCATTTTGGATATCCCATAAAACTGGAACTGTCACGCGCCCGCTATAGCTAGGGTCAGCTTTTAGATACAGTTGCCAAAGATATTGAGTACCGTTGACTGTATCGGGAATGCACCCTGGTTCATCACTAAATTCCCAGCTATTTTGATCAATTTCTGCTGCAACGACCGATAACCCAATAACATCTTGGAGTCCTTTCAATTGACGGATAATGGCGGTGCGACACGCCCAAGGGCAAGCCCAAGAAATATAAAGATGATAGCGTCCCGCTTCAGCTTTCAACCCACTAGAACCATCAGATGTAATGTGGTTGCGGAAAGTAGTTGATGGGCGGATAAATTTACCTTCTGAATCTTCTTGTTCCCTTCGAGATACCCACTGACCATCCTTAAGAATTCCCAAACCCATAATTATCTCCTTAGTTATTAGTCAACAGTCAAGAATCTAAAACGTTTGACTTTTGACTATTCAGCGTTGAGGATTTTTGGAACTTTGAAAAATTCGCCTTCCTGCTCAGGCGCACTGTTAAGAATTCTTTCCCGGTCAGGATAAGGTTGCAATTGATCCTCTCGTGTGATGTTGCTGACATCAATTGCCCGTGTTGTTGGGGGCACATTACTGACATCAAGTTCGTCTAATTGTTGAATATAATCCAGAATACTTCCCAACTGGGTAGTGAATTGTTTCTCTTCTTCTGGAGTCAATTCTAAACGGGCAAGATTAGCTACTTTATGAACTTGTTCTTGGTCAATCATATTTTTTCATTTGTCATTGGTTATTTGTCGTTGGTCATTGGTCATTAGTCCTTAGCAAATGACAAAGAACTAATGACTAATGACTAAAAGAATACGTCAATTTGCGATCGCCCGGTGGTTTTCAGCCAGTTTTGGGCTTCGATGTAGTTATTGGGAGCCATGCGAATAGCTCGAATCCAATAGTCTGCGGCTTGGTCAAAGAGTGCTTCGCCAGCCTCGTTATCTCCAGCTTCTTTCTCTTTTTCGCCTTGGTAATGGTAAATTACAGCGATGTTATTCAAGGCTTGGGGCATCCGTGGGTTTAACTCAACTGCTTGGTGATACAGTTCTAAAGCTTTGTTGTGGTCGCCGTTGCTGGCATAGATTAGCCCCATATTGTAGAGAATATAACCGCGATCGTTGGTATCTTCCTCTAGTGTTAGAGCTTCTTCATAATATTCCAATGCTTCAGCATATTCCCCTTCTGCTTGGGCCGACATGCCATCTCGATAATAAACAAACGCTTCTTTAGCTTTTTTGTTGGTTGGCAGGATCTTCAAGATAATATCCGCCATTACTGTAAAGGATTTGTCAATAAAATTATCGTTTTTTTGTGTTCTTGGCATAGTAGTCTCTGGGGATTGGGGATTGGGGATTGGGGACTGGGTACTAGTTATTGGAAATCTTCCCTCTTCGTCTAATCCGCAGTCCACTCAATAGTTAATTTAACTGATTTGCGGGGGCATTCTCATCACTGAGTGGGATGATGCACTGCGGGCTATTATGCCGAGAGTTGTTTACCAAGGTGCTAACTGGATATGAAGTCATTGCTGGCGCTGGATAGGGACGCAATAGCTGCTGGAGGGTTTGGGGTGTTTGGACTTGGGAATCTAGCCACAAATCGTAATCTTTTGGCTCTAGAATCACTGGCATCCGCTCGTGGATGGGTTGAAGTAATTCGTTGGCTGCCGTTGTCAAAATTGTACAAGAGATTATTTCCTCGTTAGCAGGCGAACGCCATTTTTCCCACAAACCGGCGAAGGCGAAGGGTTGCCCATCTTGAAGGCGAAAATAAAATGGCTGCTTTTTGCCTTGTTGACGTTGCCATTCATAAAAGCCATCAGCTATCACCAAACAGCGACGATGTTTAAAAGCCGAGCGAAAAGAAGGTTTTTCGGCAACAGTTTCTGCCCTAGCGTTAATCAGCTTTGCTCCCATTGCTGGATCTTTTGCCCATGAGGGAATTAATCCCCAATGCAACTGCTTAAATTCACGCTTTTCGCTTTCGGGGTTTTGTAACACTGTTGCCACCATTTGCGTAGGTGCAATGTTAAATTCGGCTGCTAAATCCAGAACTGGCTCGACATGGAAAACTTGAGCTAAAGCTTCTGTTGACTGGTTTAGAGTAAATCTTCCACACATACTTTTTTCCCAACCATTAACTAAATTCAATATCTCAATCTAAAAATAAATAATATTTTTTTATTTTTTCAGATAATTTTATTTAAGACTCAAAAGCTAAATTTTAAAATAAATTATCCGGTTTAGGGAAAATATTTTGGTAGAATATTATATTTTGAAGCTTCACTTATCAACATATTCTTAACTGCATTTTAGCATGGAACTACTGCGTTTGTACGATTTTTTACCTTCCGGTAATGGTTATAAGATACGTCTTTTATTCACACAACTAGGTATGCCTTTTGAGAGGATAGAGCTTAATATTTTGAAAGGGGAGACTCGAACACAAGAATTTTTAAGTAAAAATCCTAACGGTAAGATACCTATTCTGGAAATTGAGCCAGGGAAATATTTGGCAGAATCAAATGCCATATTGGTATATTTGAGCGAAGGTACAGAATTTTTACCTTATGATCGCTTTTTGCGATCGCAAGTGCTGCAATGGTTATTTTTTGAACAGTATAGCCATGAACCTTTTATTGCTACATCAAGATATTGGATTTCTATTCTAGGTAAAAGTGAAGAATATAGTGAAGCTATCAAAGAAAAACGTGAACCAGGATATGCAGCACTTAGCTTGATGGAAAAACACTTAACCTCTCACACTTTTTTTGTAGGAGAGCGTTACACAATTGCTGATATTGCCTTATTTGCTTACACTCATGTTGCTGACGAAGGTGGGTTCGATTTAACACGATTCCCTGCTATCCAAGCTTGGATAGAAAGAGTCAAAGCTCAACCAAGATACATCAGCATTACACAAGCATAAAAAGTCAATTTTACAAACATTGTGTCTCTACTTTATTGACTCTGCTAGAGGGTGTTTTGGAAAGAGGTATTTTTCAGGAAGATATTACTAAGCAGCAATTAAATATCTGTATCAATTTCTATCAGTTTTTGCCGAGAGGACAAACCCAACTTAATCCTGATACCAGATTTTGCTACGTCAAATTTTTTGGCTAGGAGTTTAATTAACTCTTCATTAGCCTTACCATCAACAGGGGGCGATTTTAAATATACAGTCAAACTGCCATCAGGTTGTTCTTCAATTTTTTGCTGTTTTGAATTGGGTTTAACCTTGACTTTTTTTTGCATGACCTATTTTCTGTAATTGTCGCAGCCATAACCAACCTAAAATACAACCCAATAAATAATGAGGAAAATCCCACCAGACAAAGGTAGTACCAAGTAATAATTTACCTATCCAAGTAGCGCGGATCTCATTTAATAGTGGCGGATGCCAAAGTTGCAAGAATTCTAGTATACAGGTGATGACAAAAACCCATATAGGAATTTGGATTATCGCTATTCGACTTCTGAAAAAGTAAAATGCAAATAGACACCAAAATATTTCGTAAAGTATATCTCCAGCGTAGTCATTAAACCACTGATGGGCAGGGCCACTGTAAAATTTAGACAAAAGACCCATCGGTACAACGATGAGTATAGAAATAATAATAAATCTTGTTTGATTACTAGGTCGAAGCATTTTGTCAAGGCTAAAGATTAAATTTTAGCCTCGACAATGCTCTTTTTTAATAATTCGTAAATTTATATTTTATTAATAATACTTGTGCAAAAATTGCCAAAAAGCTAATTTATCGTTCGCGTAGCGTGCCGCAGGCATACCGCCAAGACGCCAAGAACGCCAAGAATTCGTAGAGTGTGCGTAAATCCTAACAACGTGGGGGCAATTCATGAATTGCCCCCACCTGAAAATCTTTCTTTGTCAGCTATTGTTTGCGTCAGTCTCGTTATGGATATCTTCTGCTACCAGCACCGACTACGCCGATTTTGTGGCGATAGGAGAGTTCAGCACCGAACCAGCCGGAAGCGCTGGTGAGTGTACCGACAACGAGGGAGATTAACAGTCCCCAAGGTACTATTCGGGCTTCAGCGTCACCCAAACGTAAGAGAAAGTTGATCAGTGATAAAACGAGGATAGAAACGTTAAGTATCAAATGCACCCAACCGGCGGTGCGCTTGCGAACTCGTTCAATTTTCATAAAATCGCTTAGGCCGATCGCAGCTGCGATTAAGCCTAAGCCTAATCCGAGTCCGATTAACCATAGCGAAGCCCTAGCCCAAAAGAAATCACCAGTTAACCAGTAGCCGATGTCACTTCCCAAAGCGGCGGCTAAAAAGGCGATAGGAAAGATCACACTCAGGGGATGTAAGGGATGTCCTGCGATCGCAACCGTGCTAGGTACGCCAGTATCCCGATACTCACTGTCATTACTTTCAATAACTGGTGGAATATTTGGAAAAGGTGTTGAACTTGTTTGCGTTGTTTCTGTACTTTCCATTATTTAGTATCCTCAATTAATTAGTTTAAGCAGCAGGAATTTGTTCAATATAAGCTTCAGCTTGTAGGGTTAGTTTGCCTACTTCTGCTTTTAGTTGCCTAACTTGCAGATTCATTCCCTCTAAATCAAAGTTACTCAAGTTCAAAATTTCGCTAGTTTCATCTACTAAAGCCTTTGTCAACTCTGGCGATATTTCTTCGCTTTCGCCATACTCAACATTTTCTAGAGAAACTGTTTTTCCATTGGGGCTGATCTGGGGAACTGCGGAAAAAGCAACTTGGTGATTTTCACCTGTTTCTACTAATTTTATGCTGGCATTTAGTGCTACTTTTCCATCACCAGGGAGTCGAAATTCTACATTTTGTGGCTCAATAGCCGTCAGTTGCCCGTTAACGTGGATTTTTTGACTTTGCAGTTGCGATCGCACATAGTCTGAGTTGAAAGCGCGATTGATATCAGCTTCGGTTAAGACAACCTGGGCATTAGCTTCAGTAGGTTGAGTAAGTTCAATTTTGCCAAAAGCCACACTCAGAGGATTTATAGCAACGTCAGTCATTTGCATTTTTAATTCCTCCATACGGAGGTCTTTTTGCATCACTAAACCTTCGCCTTCAACGTTGACTGAATCCACTTGTCCCTGAACTAGTTTAAGTGGGTCTGTTTTGATATTTACATCTAAGTTTTCAACTTCGTCTAACTGGCTTGATAAGCCTATTTCTGCGGCTTTATTCAGTGCCTGTTCTCCTAATCCAGAATCGTCTGGCATTATTAAATTAACTCCTAATAAATAGCTAAATAGATATCCCTGAGTTAATTTAATAAATTAGCATTATAATTTTATCTGTCTGGCGATGGAATATAAATTTAAATATTATCTATCTAAAAGTAGAATTGCATAATCTATAGTAGTTTTAAAGCTCTTTTTGGTTGAATGCACCTTTATGCCTAATTAGTATAAATTTTCTTCATAGCAGTTTTGTTAAAGACAACGTAAAACCAGGTACAACATCTTCACCGTTTAATATTGCTGTAGCTGGATATTGAGTAATTGAACCATCCCGACGATAAACGAAAGCTTGCTGATTTTTACTATCAATTAACCATCCTAATTTAACACCATTAGTAATGTATTCTTCCATCTTTATTTTTAGTTTTGCCAAGCTGTCATTTTTAGAACGAATTTCAATTACAAAATCCGGTGCTAAGTTAAGAAATTTATCTTCTTCTTGATCCCAATCTTTTGGTAAACGTTCTTTAGCAACAAAAGCAGCATCAGGCGATCTAACAGCTGTATTTGCTAATCTAAAACCTGTACTGGAACTAAAAACTTCACCTAAGTTTTGACTTTCTACCCAATTTAACAAATAGGCTCCTGCTTTTATTTCTCGATTACCAGAAATTCCACCAGTAGGGGGCATAGTTTCTAGGATTCCATTAGCGTTGCGTTCAAATCGCAGTTCTGGATTTTGCGAACTCATCAGCATTAATTCTTCATCAGTGACAGTATACAAAGACTGTACCGTTATTTTTTCGCCGGTCATGATGATGTCATAGCAAGCTTGATAGATATTCCAATTTTAGACTGAAATTCTCCTTTTTTCTCTTGCTCTGCATTCTCTGCGTCTCTGCGGTTTGTTATAAAAGAAGTCGATCAAAAATTCATAAGAACTAGACAAATAGCTCTTTTACGGGGACGATATAGTAATATCTATCACCAACCAATTTTGGCTTTTATGTTCTCTCTCTAGATAAAAAATCTTTCTCTCGGTAGACAGGTGTACTGAAATTATTATGGCTGGTATGTTACCAATATGACGATAGTAAGACAAAATGCCTTAAATACAACTGTAAATCCTTTGGTAAACAGTCCAGAAACATCGGCAGAAAAGGTTATTGAAGCAGAGCGGATGCGCGACGTTCTAGTTTTACTGCAAAACTTGATTAACAGTGAAGAAGCCACTGTAAAACTAATTCTGGATTGTCTTTATGATGTTGGTTCAGTCAATATCATAAATAAAAAGCTTCGCATGAAGCCCTTAAACAGGGTGATGAAATTAATTGCCCGAATGTCTAAACCAGTTTTTAGAACTTTGGCTTTAAATTGGTTTAAGAAAAACTGTCCCCAACTGATTACTAATTGGCTACACACGCAAGTAGCTTTTGAAAATATCCAAAATCTACCTGAAAAAGTAGCTGTTGAAGTTGCAGAACTTCAACCATACCCCATAGCACCGACAGAAAATCTCAGCCAAGAGATTATAAATTTGCGCTCTCAGGTTAAATTGCTAGCTGGGATTTCAATAATAGCGATCGCTATATTAGGAGTAACAGCAATTAGGTTAAACTGAAACCCATAAGTAGCACCGTTATCAAATTTGATAGATTTAGCAAGCTATTTTCGGCGTAAGATGCACTTAGGTTATAAAAACTCTAGCAGCTTAGAGTGTAAATAATTTTTGCTTCATAAGGCGTTTAGGGAAACGGTTGTTTGATTAACTCCAAGCAGCTTAACTCGTTGTATTAATAGCACAGTTAAATAACTGATTCAGTATATATGCTAATTCGTACCATGACTTTGCCCAAACCTACCTTAGAAGATATAGAAATACATCTGCTCTTGGAAGGGGTGTATCAGTACTACGGCTATGACTTCCGCGATTATGCTCTTTCCTCACTCAAGCGCCGCATTCAAAGCTTCATGCAATTTGAGGGGTTAGCGAATGTTTCTGCTTTGCAAGAGCGTTTACTGCACAACCGTGCTTATCTGGAACGATTTTTGCTGGCTTTGACGGTGAACGTAACATCAATGTTTCGTGATCCGAGCTTTTATAACACCTTTAGAAATCAAGTTGTCCCCTTTTTGCAAACTTATCCGTTTATTCGCATTTGGCACGCTGGATGTTCCACTGGTGAAGAAGTTTACTCATTGGCAATTTTACTACAAGAAGAAGGACTTTATCACCGTTGCCGGATATATGCCACTGATACGAATGAGAAGGTATTACAAAGTGCTAAAAGTGGTATTTTTTCCCTGAAACTGATGCAAGAATATACCCAGCTTTACCTGAAAGCAGGCGGCAAAAAATCATTTTCAGAATATTATACAGCAGCTTATGATAACGCTATATTTCGCTCATCGCTAAGAGAAAATGTTGTGTTTGCCCAGCATAATTTAGCAACTGACAGTTCTTTTAATGAGTTCAATGTCATCCTTTGTCGTAATGTCCTTATATATTTCAATCAGGTACTTCAAAAGCGGGTACATGAACTGTTTTATAATAGCCTCTGCACCTTTGGAATTTTGGGTTTAGGAAAACAAGAATCTATCAGATTCACCTCTCATGAACAGCACTATGAAGAGATTGTCAAAGGTGAGAAACTATATAAGAAAATAGCTAGTGCTTAAAATTCAAGCTGTTTAAACTACTAATATGAAATAAAAAATTTTGATTTTAAATTTTATAATAAAGTTGCAATTCTGTCAAAAGACAGTCTGTAGAACATTTTTAATTGTGTTCAGAAGATAGATACAGCGATCGCTTAAGGTAAATTATACATTAAAGCCTTAAAGGAGATTGTCGATGCAGCTTCTCGAATGTCCTCCTGTTGCAGTCATTGCTGGAGAAAATGCGGTTCACGTTTCTCAACTACCTTCTACGTGGCAAGACATTGCTAGAGGAACCACGAGTGTCGGACTTTCTCATCCCCAAAGCTATGTAGAGATGGCGCAGTTGTTCCTATACAAATTACAGCATGGTGATGTTGACTTGTTTAGCGATCGCCCCCAACTAGCTCACCTAATACCGTCATTCTCTCAGCTATTTACACAACTCGCATGGGAAACCCTAGAGTTTTTTGGGCAAGACTTTCTCAAAGACAGCTATCCAAACTTTGCAGAAATTCTCCGTGATGTGGAGTCAAAGGGGACAGAGTATGCTGATGAAGTAAAAGTGGCTCACATTGGCATAGATTTATTCAACGAATTTGGTTATGAACTACCTGCCAGCTTTTATCATGTGCATCTAGCGCCAATTTACCGCGATCATGTTTTTGAAGAACGCGCCTTAAGATTTGATCAGCGCGATATTGAACACAAACGTCCTTGGGATGCCATACTCCATGCTGGTAAGGTGTTTGCGATTCAGATGAAGGTGCAAAGTATTGCTTCTAAATACGGTTTTACTTATCAACACGGCTGTGGTTGCAACTCTCACTTATCTTCCATTGATGTATCTAGTGGCGCGTTTGAATATGAATTGAGTCCCGAAAAGCGTCAAAGATGGATTCGCAGTTTCATTTGGACTGCTTGGTATGAGTATGCCTTATTTGCGATCGTGCCAAATACTAGTTATTTAGTTTGATATAGCGATTCTCAGCGTTACTGATCGCAGTATAAAACGACCGTGCATTGCGTTGAAAATCTTTGTAGAGACGTAAAATTTTACGTCTCTATATCAAGTTCATACCTCAATTCAGCAACGCTAGAAATTCTCATTGAAATAAGATACAGAAGATGAGAAAAGATAGAATAGTCTCAATTGAGGAGAACTAACTAAAGAAAAACGTAATGGGAAATCCATTTCCGGGAATGAACCCCTATTTAGAACAACCAGAACTTTGGCATCAAGTTCACAATCGTTTGATTGTAGCTATAGCTGATGATTTGACTCCTCAAATCGCGCCTAAATACCGAGTTTCCATCGAAGAGCGAGTTTTTAAAAGTGTAGATGATATCTTACTGGTGGGAATTGCTGATGTAGCAGTTGCTAATCGGAACACTACAGATACTGGTACAACTTTGACAGCTGCAAAACTTACCGAACCCAGTAAAGTAAGAGTTCCTATACCTGAACAGCTAACTGAGCGATTTTTAGAGGTAAGAGCAACTCAAAGTAAAGAAGTTGTTGCTGTAATTGAAATACTTTCACCCAAAAATAAACGCTCCAAAGAAGGTAGAGCCGCTTACGAGAGCAAAAGACAGAAAATTTTGGCTTCTGCAACCAACTTGGTAGAAATCGACCTCTTGAGGCAAGGAGAGTCAATGCCTATTTTTGGAGCTACAGCCGCAGATTATAGTATTTTGGTCAGTCGCAGCTACAACAGACCTGATGCAGATTTATATACTTTCAACTTAAAAAATCCAATTCCTGTTTTTCCTGTGCCTTTGCGTGAGGGAGAATCTGAGCCAATAGTTGACTTGCAAAGGTTACTAAATCAAGTTTACGAACGTGCTAGATTTGACTTGGCAATTGATTATACACAACCTTTAAAAATATTGCGGTCGCCAGAGGAAGAAGTTTGGATGAGAGAAATTTTACAGAAGATTTAGGGACTTTCACATAAAAAAATATCCCATTGCTTTTACAGTAGGGAGCAAGGGAAAGAAAATCATTTTGATTCAGTGAAATGTTAATGGTCTTACAATAACATTAATCATCCCCAGCGATCGCTCAAACAGTTTGCTGGGGATTTCTTATCTTCTACTGCCAAACGTAGATTAGGATAAACAAAATAATCCAGATAACATCGACGAAGTGCCAGAACAACGAAGTCGCGTTCACGCCGAAGTGGCCTGTGTCGTAATTGCCAGGGATGAAAGAACGTACCAAAATAATCGACTGCAACAGAATGCCGGTAAAAACGTGCAAACCGTGAAAACCTGTTAGCAGGTAAAATGTTCCGCCAAATACCCCTGTGGTGAAGCCAAAATCGAGGCCGTTCCATTCAATCGCTTGCCCAACCAAAAAGTAAGTACCCATCGCCATTGTTGTCAAGAGATACAGGCGAAATTTCACTAAGTCGTGGCGTTGCAGGGCGCGTTCTGCTAAGTAAATTACAAAGCTACTGGCGACAAGAATTACTGTGTTGATTGTCGGTTCTTTTACTTCTAGCCCAGAAACACCAGCTGGTAGCCAGTTAGGGGTTGTTGTTTTGTAGATGGCATATCCGGCGAAAAAACTCAAGAAAATTACGCTTTCTGAGAGAAGGAAGACAATGAAGCCAAACATTTTGTTGCCTTCTTCGTCGTGCGTATGTTCTGCGGCTGCGTGGTGCAGTTCGTGGGGATTGATATAAGTGTCCATATTGGTTTTTGAGGGGAATTGAAACGCAAAGGTACGCGGAGGGAAGCGCAGAGGGACGCGGAGGGTTTTTGCGTCTTCCCGATAGTTTGGGTTTATTCTGGGAGGTTGGATGTTAAGGGTTCTGATTTGCCGTAGCCGTAGGGTTCGGAGATGATGATGGGAATTTCTTCAAAGTTTTCTACTGGGGGGGGTGAAGAAACTAACCATTCTAGTCCGATTGCTCTCCAAGGGTTAGCGG
The DNA here is from genome assembly GCF_034931145.1 of Nostoc sp. UHCC 0252. NCBI lineage: Bacteria > Bacillati > Cyanobacteriota > Cyanophyceae > Nostocales > Nostocaceae > Nostoc > Nostoc sp. UHCC 0252. The sequence continues at coordinate 48,078 of NZ_JAYGHE010000053.1, forward strand.
GTGCTTTCTCGCCTTGCATCCAAGAAATCACCATGTTGAATATGAAGGGCAAGGTGGACATTCCTAAGAGGAATCCGCCCAGGCTAGCGATGATATTCCAGAATTGATACTCTGGGGCGTAGGAAGCAACTCGGCGTAACATCCCTTGCAATCCTAAGGGATGCATGGGCAAAAAGTTGAGGTTTGTACCGATGAATGCTAACCAGAAGTGGATTTTACCCCAGCTTTCGGAGTACATCCGCCCAGTCATTTTGGGGAACCAGTGGTAGATGGCTGCATACAAGCCCATTGTCACTGTGCCGTAGAGGACGTAGTGGAAATGTCCCACCACAAAGTAGGTATTGTTAACGTGGACATCAACGGGCACGGATGAAAGCATGATGCCTGTGATGCCAGCGAAGACAAACATGATTAATGCACCCAAGGCAAACAGCATGGCGGTATTTAGCCGCATTTTACCGCCCCAAATAGTTGCTACCCAAGCAAATACTTTAATTCCTGTGGGGACAGATACAAACATCGTTGTCATCATGAAAATCAACCGCATCCAGCCGGGTGTACCACTGACATACATGTGGTGTACCCAAACGATACCGCTAACTACTGCAATCAGCATTGATGAAACAGCAACTACTTTGTAACCAAATAAGGGTTTACGTGAATAAACTGGAAAGACTTCTGAGAAAATGCCGAAGATGGGCAAAATAATCACGTAAACGGCGGGGTGGGAGTAGAACCAGAAGTAATGCTCAAACATTACTGGATTTCCACCCTTAGCGGGGTCGAAAAAGGCAGTGCCTGCGGTGAGATCGAGGAGCAGCATTACCGCACCAGCTGTCAAAGCAGGTAGTCCAAATAGTTGGATAATCTGGGCGCTAAATACTGCCCAGACAAACAAGGGCATTTTGAAGAAGCCCATTCCTGGGGCCCGCATTTTGACGATTGTGGTGACAAAGTTCACTGCCCCCATAATTGAAGATACGCCAGATATTGCTACTGCTAGCAACCAGATAACTTGACCATTAATCAAGTTACCTGTGGGATTCTGAAGACTGACTGGCGGGTAAGACCACCAGCCGGCTTGGGCAGGGCCACCAGGGACAAAGAAGCTACCCATCATCAAAATCCCAACTACTGGAACCATCCAAAAGGCGACGGCGTTGAGGCGGGGAAATGCCATATCTCGCGCCCCAATCATCAAGGGTACTAAATAGTTGGCAAAACCAACGAGTGAGGGAAATGTCCACAAGAACAGCATCACAGTGCCGTGCATGGTGAACATCCCGTTATAGACGGTGCGATCAACTAAATCTGATTCGGGTGTCATCAGTTCTCCCCGCATCACCATCGCAAAGATACCGCCGACGAGAAAGAAGAAGAATGAGGTAACGAGATACTGGATACCAATTACCTTGTGGTCGGTACTAAAGCTGAAGTATTCTTTCCAATTACTTGGAGATTCGTGGTTATGCTTCTCATCAGGGAGAAGGATACCTTCAATAGGAACATTAGTCATGGTTACTTTCCTTTCAACCAGGTGAATTGACTAGAGGAGGTGCAGCAGGTGGAACTGTAACCCAACCAGTTTGAACTGATTGATTGGATGTTTGGGCATACTCAGAAGCTGCCTGATTTTTTGCTAAGGATGGCTTTTGGGTTGCAGCTTGTGCTAGCCATTGCTGATAATCTTCAGGAGATTCGACAACCACATTCGCCTGCATCGTCGCAAAGTATGTACCGCTATATTGAGAATCGGTCAATCGGTATTTGCCGGGGCGGATGGGAGTAAATTCAAAGTCGATCGCGTGGTTAGGAATAATATCCTGCTTGAGGCGAAATGCAGGTATATAAAAGCCGTGGAGAACATCCTGTGATTTCAGCGCTAAACGTATCCGGCGATCGCTAGGTAAATGCAATTCGGTACTGGTAATATCTCTTTCTGGATAATGAAAAACCCACGCCCACTGTTTGGCTAGTACGTCGATTTTTTCTACAGGTTCCGCTAAAGCGTTAGCTGGTGCATCTTTTGGTTCTGCATAAGCCGATTCCATTCCCAATGGATTATGCAGGTGAACTATTTCCGATGGGCCTTGAATTCCCATTTGTTCGTAAACTTGGTAGCTGTAGCCTGCAATCCACAAAACTAACAGAATTGGAATTGCTGTCCAGACAACTTCTAAGGTGATATTTCCTTCAATTGGGGGGCCGTCGGTGAAGTCATCTTTGATTGCCCGATGGAAGATCACAGAATACATCAAAGTACTTGTGACTCCCAAGAAGATGAAAGAACCGAGGGTTACTAAGAAGCTAATCAGATCATCAATTAGTACGGATTCGGCTGCTGCTTGGGGGGGAAGCCAGGAGTAAGCCTGCTGACCGATCCAGAGACTCGTAATAGTCACTGCGATCGCGCCTGTAAGCAGCGTCAAAATATTTAAAATCTTCTGGATTTTCATGGTCATTGGTCATTGGTTATTGGGCATTGGGCGAATGACTTACTTGAGTGTTGTGTTTAGGTCTTGGTGCGATCGCAGCAAATTATCTGCTGTATTGTGTACGCCAAACTCGGCAGCCATTTGCGCCCCTAGTGTCCCGTGGACGTACAGAATGAACATGATTGCTATGCCTGCCAACAGATAGATCCATTGCACTTCTCTATCTGTCTGTTTATATTCTTGTTTGGCCCAAACGAAGCGCTGCCATGCTCTCCAGATGGTCAAGACAACAATCAGCGCTAATAAGAACACACCACCCACACCATGCCAAAGCATAGTTTCCATTGCCTGCAATCCCCAGGCACTTTTCATATCAGCTGGTGGTGTTGCCAACAGCATTTCATAAAAGCCTGCCGCCACTGTGAAAAATGTGATGATGCTGGCAGCTAGCATGTTGTACCAGCCAACATCAAATAAGTTCTGACGTTCCACAGTAATTGCTAAATATTTGAAGACCCATTTTTCAAAGGGGAACAGAACACCGACAATATCAAAGGTCATTCCAATGATGAACAAACCTATTGTCAGATGGACTAAGTTGGGATGAATGGGAATGGTGTAAGGTAATCCGTTTGCGCCTAAAGAGCCGCTCAATTGATCAATTAATTCTGAGTTCATCGCAACAGACCATCCTTTACTGCTTCCACAACTGGAACTGTATGCAATCCATACACCCAAACAAGTTCATCTCCGAGATATACTTGTAAGCCAACTATTAGGGTTAAAACTAGTCCGGCTCCCAAATAATAAATTGGTAATTTTTGCGGATTGCGGGCACGAATTACATAGCGCCAAGCTGTAATCGCTGTGATGATTCCCGAAAGCGACCAACCAATCAGCGTATGCAAATTTAGCACCGATTTAGCTAGGCTGTAAGGCTGTGCTAAACCCGCTTCAAACTGACCAAAAATAATCGCCACGAAGATAGCTACGGTGGCAACTAACATATTCCACCAACTCACCTCGAAAAGACTAGATTTACCAGTAAAATAGCCAACTACGTCACAGAAAAAAGAAAACAACACCATCGCAATTACGAAGTGGACAACGATGGGATGAATCGTATCTGGATAGGGTAAATTATGGTCGTTCAATGATGTAAAATACTCAAGCATTGTCTTCTCCTGGACATATCTACCGCACTGTGGTCAATCAATTTTGGATTTTAGATTTATTCCGCCCCTGACGGGATATAAACCAGAAAAACCTAATCTAAAATCGCTAGTTGAATTTCCATGATTGATGGATACTGATTAATACCACCACAAGTATCCATCCATAATTGATCGGAATATGTTCAATATGTGCGCGGTGCAATACGCTTAATCATGTCTTAGCTTTTTGCAGCTCATCGTGAGCTTACCTACAAGGAATAATTTTGATTGCGATTAATTTCCTCATGCCAATAGTCTCCAACAGCAACTCTTTATGGAGCTAAACTAAATTGCTGTTGTTTTTTGATTTGCTTAACCTATCCTTTAGCTTAAGTAAATTTTTATGAATTGTCAAAACAATAATAATTAAATTTTTAAAAGTTAGCTGTTTAGCAAAAAAGTCTTTTTATAATGTAGCGAGTTTGGCATTGATGAAGATTTAAAAAAACCTAAATATAATATTTTTCTGTCAAGTATTTCACAATCATAAAATTTCTAATTGTGATGCTTCTAACAAAAATATATAATTTTGGATATAAGCCTTGGCGAATGGAATTCATGGTTATACAGACAAAACTCTCCTCCGTGGTTTTTAAATTCCTTGAGTTTGTGTACAAGATAAACCGTGATTTATAATTGCCAGGTATATTTGCAAAGGTGAGATGCTTCCTGTGAGGACTAAACCTAGTGTCGTTTAAAATTGTGGTAATTGGTACTTCTTTGGGCGGATTATCAGCATTAAAAATTATCCTGGGGAAGTTACCAGCAGACTTCATAGTACCGATCGCGATCGTGCAACACCGACATAAGGAATCTAACAACACACTTCAAGAGTTATTGCAAGAATCTACTTCGCTGCCGATTCGAGAAGTAGAAGATAAAGACGAAATACTGCCAGGACATATCTATCTAGCCCCAGCAAATTATCACTTATTGGTTGAACCAGGTCACTTTGCTCTTTCGACTGATGAACCAGTTGCTTATGCTAGACCATCTATTGATGTGCTGTTTGAGTCAGCAGCTGATGTCTACACCGAGCAAGTTATTGGTGTAATATTGACAGGGGCAAATCAAGATGGTATGCAAGGTCTTAAGAAAATAAAAGCGCGGGGGGGACTAACTATCGTACAAGAACCTGCAACAGCTGAAAGCGATATTATGCCAGAAGCAGCAATTTCTGCTATTACAGTAGACTGGATTTTAACACTCTCAAACATTGCTTCCCAAATGGTCAAGCTTTGTCACTCATCACGGAAATAGACCCATGCAGATGGAACCCAAAGTAAACATCCTTCTAGTGGATGATAAACTAGAAAATTTGCTAGCACTAGAGGCAATCCTGGACAAACTAGGAGAGAATTTGGTGAGAGCTACTTCTGGGAAAGAAGCTTTGAGGTGTCTGCTACATCAAGACTTCGCAGTAATTTTGCTAGATGTGCAAATGCCAGGGATGGATGGCTTTGAGACTGCTACCTTAATTCGCAATCGGGGGCGATCGCGCCACACTCCAATTATTTTTCTTACCGCCTTTAGCACCAGCGACCAAATGCTATTTAAAGGCTATGCCTTGGGTGCAGTTGATTATTTGCTTAAACCATTAGACCCCAATATTTTGACTTCTAAAGTCACAGTATTCGTAGAACTATTTAAGAAAACAGAAGCTGTCAAGCAACAAGCAGCGCAGCTAGTAGCTGTGAATGCGGAACTCAGGCAAAGTGAAGAACGATTGCGATCGCTAAGTACTTGTTCACCCGTCGGCATTTTTGAAATTGATACTGAAGGAGGATGTCGATATACTAATCCTCGCTACCAAATAATTTGTGGCTTGAAACCAGCAGAGAGTTTAGAAAAAAGATGGTTAGAATCAGTTCATCCAGAAGATAGAGGACGAGCAGTTGCCACTTGGTCTAATTACATTTGCGAAGGTCGTGACTACTCTGAAGAATTTCGTTTTCAAACTGCTCAAGGTATAGTCCGTTGGGTTCAAGTACGCTCATCACCGATGCTTTCCGGTCAAGGGGAATTGCTGGGATATGTCGGCACTCTCGAAGATATTACCGAACGCAAGCAAGCAGAAGAAGTTCGCGCTCAAGTAATTCGAGAACAGACAGCAAGACAAGAAGCAGAAGCAGCAAATCGGATGAAAGATGAGTTTCTTGCAGTTCTCTCCCATGAACTCCGCACCCCCCTAACCTCAATGCTCGGTTGGTCAAAAATTCTTCGCTCTAAGAAACTTGACGACAAAGCTACTTCCCGCGCCCTAGAGGCCATTGAACGCAATGCTATATCTCAGATGCAACTAATTGAGGATATTTTAGATGTATCTCGGATTATCCGTGGACAGTTGCGGTTAAATGTATCTGCGGTGAATCTGATCTCAGTTATGGAGGCAGCCTTAGAAGCAGTGCGTCCCCTAGCAGAGCCAAAAGAGATTCAATTAACTACTCTCTTAGATACTTCGGTAGGGTCAGTTTATGGCGATCCAGCGCGGTTACAGCAAATAGTATGGAATCTACTAACTAATGCGATTAAGTTTACTCCTAAAGGTGGCAGAGTAGAGGTGCATTTGTCAGTAATCCCTGGTGAAGAACAAACAACTCAAAAATACGCCCAAATTCAAGTTATCGATACAGGCATTGGCATCAGTTCCGAGTTTTTACCCAAAGTATTCGAGCGTTTCCGGCAAGCAGACAGCACCACAACGCGATCGCACAATGGATTAGGACTAGGGCTAGCGATCGTCCGTCATTTAGTGGAACTGCACAAAGGCGCAATCTTTGCCCAAAGTTTAGGCACTGGACAGGGAGCTACCTTTACTGTGAGATTGCCACTGCTACAAAACAGTAGAGGGAATAGGGGAAATAGAGAAGCCACAGGAGAAATTTCTTCTTTGGCATCGACACCCCTTGCTGGATTAAGGGTTTTAGTTGTAGATGACGAAGCAGATACCCGTAACTTTCTCAGTTTTATGTTTGAGGAGTATGGAGCTTTTGCCACTGCGGTAGCATCAGTTGATGAAGCCCTGGCAATACTTGAACAAGCAAAAACAGATATTTTAATTAGCGACATTGGTATGTCAGAGCAAGATGGTTATACGCTAATTCGGAGACTGCGCTCTTTAGAAGCAGAAAAAGGTGGATGTATTCCAGCGATCGCTTTAACAGCATACACGCGAGAAGAAGACCGCTTAGAAGCGCTTGCAGCAGGATTTCAGCAGCATTTATCTAAGCCAATAGACCCCACTAAATTAATTGCTATGGTTGTCAGTGTATTAAAATTACCCGTGGAAGTTGCAGTTAGTTAGGAGACGCGATTCATCCCGTCTGTATAAGCGTTTGGAGTGTCAAAAGAGGCAGGGGAGCAGGGAGCAGGGAGCAGGGGGCAGGGGGCAGGGGGCAGGGGGAAAAATACCAATTCCCCATTCCCAATTCCCAATTCCCAATTCCCCAATTCCCAATCAAGAAGAAGTTACGGCATGTTTTTTCAATTCATCCAGAGAAACCACTTCCAAAGCTCTAGCATGGGTTGCAGAGAGGACGACAGGTGGAGCAACGCCAGCTTCGAGAGCTTCTTGCCAGCGAGAAGCACACAAACACCAGCGATCGCCAGGCTTCAGCCCAGGAAAATTAAAATCAGGGGCAGGTGTGCTTAAATCATTCCCCCGCGATTTAGTGAACTCTAAGAATTCTAAGGTTACTTCGGCACATACGACGTGCGACCCGAAATCCTGGCCACCTGTGCGACAAAAACCGTCGCGGTAAAACCCAGTCATGGGAGAAGTGCAGCAGGCTTCTAGGTTTCCATCGATTACGTTTTTAGCTTCTATCATCGTTTGTTGCAGTTAATTTATTGCACTTGATTTTTTCACTCCGATATAAGCCTATATTGACACTTTCCTAGTTGAATAAAAATCGCTATCTCTGATTAATTCGGAAAAGATGGAATTCTAGAATCAACTCATATTAAGCTGCCATTACGTTTATTCGGAATAGTGCAATATCCTATATCATGTCCGGTTAAATAAGTTGTCATTGCAAACGAAGTGTTTGCGGAGCGTCTTGTAGAGTTGCAATCCCAAAGCCTTGGGATTGCTTCATTCCACTTCATTCCACTTCGTTGCGCTCGCAATGACATATCATAAATAATTTGCCGGACATGATATTATTAAAACTTTTAATAAAAACCCCTGGTAGTTAGCCAGGGGTAATGCAAGTCAGTACTTTTTCGCATGGAATGTATCCTACTCAAATACCATAGCAACCGTCTTATTTATAGATATGCCATTTTGCCAAACAAAAAAGCCTCCAGTGGTAAGCCGAGGGTTAATTTTCTTTGGAATAGCGGTAATCTACAAGCTATTTTTCCCAGAATCGGTAGGCAATAGAATCACATATATAGGAATCCGGTTTTATTCCTGTTCGCGCAGCGTGGCGTAGCCATATTTACTTGCGTGGATTGGGAATTGGGAATTGGGAAGAAAAGAAGAAGAAAAGAGAGGATACATCCGTGCTGAGTCTTGTTCAAAAATCAAATAGGAGTCCTATATAGATAGATATCGTCATGTCATACAAAAAATAACTTCTGCGTATCCTTAACTGGTTACTTGTCTTT
>NZ_JAYGHE010000054.1:0-26237 GCF_034931145.1 Nostoc sp. UHCC 0252
GGTTCATGGAACTTTGCTATCTTTGTAGTTATCGAGTGTGAGCGTCCCTATACCCACCTTTTCTTCATTCTTGAGAAATTTCCCAATAAGCTTGGCGACACTGTTCATAATTGTCTGGCAAAACCTCGGCATCACCAAAACATAATTGCTCGTGAGTGGTAATTAAAGTTTCATAAGGTTGTATGGGAGTCACAGCCGATCGCAGCAGTTGCAGATATTCTCCATCTGTACGGCTGACTTTGTGGGGTGCGATCGCTTTTTGATCTAACTGCTGTAACATCGCTAAATAAACATAACGGCAAGCTTCACGGTAGTTACCTTGACGGTAAAATTCTTGTGAACGCTCCAACAAAAGGGCTATGGATAACTCACGAGAGCGATTTTTTGCGCGAGAATCAATGAGATTGCCACTTTTATTCAGCCAAGAGTATAGATAAGGACTAAATTCTCGCCATAATCGCCAGCTTATCCAAACTGCAAATAAGGCTATTACCAGCCAAAACAGGAATTTCAGCAATTCACTTAGCCAAGGGCTAATCGACCATCCATTAGGTAATTCTGGCAGAGCTTGCTCAAAGCGGTAAAACTGGTATTCCCACCATTCTCCCGCTTGTTGTTGCAATTGAGACAACTGCCAACTCCAACTAGTTTTTTCAAAAGTATCTATAGCCATAGAGAGGGATGGGGGTAGTAGAGGAGTGGAAAACAAGGGGGACAATGGAGGATAACTTATAGCTAATAACTAATGACTCTTGACTTTTTTATCATTATCGAGCCGATAACAACAAGTAGCGCACCCAAGGCAAGAAATCCTAGATCCCAAGCTAACTGATTTGGGCCTGGTTTAACATGATGGATACCGAGAATTTGGTGGTCAATTAAACCTTCAACTAAATCGAACAATCCAATCCCAATCAATATTGACCCAATAAAAGTCTGTGATGACCAAGGAACATCATCACGCCCTCCGGCACGCCATAGCAATACAACTCCTACCACGGTGAATACCCAATCTAAGGTATGAAATAATCCATCCCATACCATGTTCAAATCTATATTCGCTATGTTGTTTAGAGGTCGAATGTTACTGAGCATGTGATGCCACTGGAGAATCTGATGCAGCAAAATTCCATCAATAAACCCTCCAAGACCCACACCAAGAAAAATTCCGGCAGTAATTAGTGGTGTGCGTCGGCTGATATTTTCACTTTTCGCCTCCATTGTCAACCTCATAGATAGGCTTTTCCACCAAAGTACAACTCTTTTAGCAGAAATATCTTCTATCTTGAGGCCAGTAAGAGCAGTGAAGGAGGCAGAGGGCATTATTCCCTGTCTTTGACTGGGACTATTGTTAAATTAATCAATCCTCAAATTTAATTTGCATACCCGCTTTTACTGGGTCGAAATCTTGGGGAAAATGGGTGTTGCGATCGTAGTCTGCTTTTTCCAGATTTGTTCCTTTGAGATCGGCTTGGCGGAGATTCGCTGACATCAATAATGCTCCCCTAAGATCGGCATCTCTGAGATTAGCTTGATTGAGATCGGCGAAACTTAGATCACTTCCTCTCAGATTAGCGCCACTTAGGTTAGCTTCGCTCAAGTCAGCATAACTGAGGTCAGATCCTTTCAAGTTAATGCCTTGGAAATTGGCATTACCAAGTTCTGCTTTACTAAAGTCCCGTTTTCCTGTTGCATAACTCTCCACTAGAGTAGCGGCAGTATTTATGGGCTGTTGAGAATTGACTTCAGGCATATAACAGCCTCACAGGTTGTCTCGTTATTACTATCAATAAGGATTACATCACAAAAAAGCCTAACTAAACAAAGATTGAAAATTTTCCTGCTCCATCCTTACCTAAATGTAATACATGAGTTCCTTCTGCTTTCTGAGCGATCTTCGTTCACAAAGGTCTTGGAGTGTATATTTTTCCAAAACGGAGTTAGCAGCTTGACGTGCTTCCTGCCAAACTTCCTGAATTAGCTCACCTTCTACTGTGTTGGGAGTCGGCTCAGAATCAGATACAACAATATCTGACCCTTCCATACAGGTAAAAGCATCCAACACTGTAATCTTTCCAGGATCTCTTGCTAGAACATAGCCACCTTTGGCTCCGCGTATACTTTTAATTAAACCTCCACGTCTTAATGTTGCTAGAAGTTGTTCCAAATAGCGGTTTGGTATGTCTTGTAAGACCGCTATTTCTCGAATTTGCAGCGCTTCACCGTTAGGATAGCAGGTTGCTAACTCTAACAGAGCTAGAAGTGCGTATTCTGATTTGTTAGAGATGACCACAGGCGTAATATTTTAAACTCACACTTAAATATACAAAGTCCTTAAGTTTGTTTCCCTAAGCTATTGTTAAGAAAAACTTTATAATCAACTAATTGTTGACCGGCTAACTCTACTTTAAAGACCTTTTAGTAGAGAAGCAATTACTTTTTGTTTGGAATTCGATAAATAAAAGTTATTTATTATTGTACAGTATTCCTAAGCACAGAGTGACTTAAAGGCTGTATTGTATCTACCTTTTAAGCAATTTCGTCAGTTGTTTTTGCAGCTTCCTAGCTTGAACTGCGGGGGTGTAGGTATCTCTTGGAACGCAACAACATTCAAAAACATACCCATAAGTGCGAGCCACTATACATGCAAATTTATCGAAAATGGCAGGATGACTGTAAAGGTAGTTCCCGCACCGATCGCACTTTCGACAATAATTTGGCCGCCATGTAAGTCTACAGCCTGCTTGACGATGGACATCCCTAATCCCATTCCTGGGATATTGGCTGTATTACTGGCGCGATGGAAAGGTTCAAAGATGTGTTCAATGTCAGAAGGGGGAATGCCAATACCAGAGTCTTGAGTCTGGAATATAGCTTGATCGTTGGCAGTGATCAGAGAAAACTTAACCGTGCTACCAATGGGAGAATATTTTAGACAATTCGAGAATAAGTTAGCCAAGATTTGTCGCAGTAGTTTAGCGTCTAGGTTAGCTGAGGTACATTGACACTCACTGCTAAAAACGATCGCATGTTGGGAGCGATCGCTCTCTTCTAATTCTTCTAAGAGATCGCGGCAAAATTCCACCAGATTTAAAGGTGTTGGATTGAACTCTAACTTGCTTGTTTCATCCTGATTTAGCACCAATACATCATTCAATAACTGAGTTATATGCATAACAGATGTTTGAATGCGACGCAGGTGGGTCTGTTGTCGTTCGTCACTCCATAGATGGCGATAATATTCTAGTAGTTCCGCAGAAGAGTGGATGGTAGCCAAAGGGGTGCGAAACTCATGGGAGGTAATGGTGAGCAGGCGGGATTTAAGTTCACTAAACTCCCTTTCTTTGGCAAGTGCTTGTCGCATCGCCTCTTCTGCCCATTTCAGCTTTCCTTGGGTGCGCTTACTTTCGCTAATATCCCGCAATAGCCAGCGCAGACCGACTAACTTACCATATTGATTACGAATAGCAACCACTTTAATCGCAGCAATAATTGGCATTTTGTTACGTGGTCGCAGGTTTACTTCCCACTCTTGCATTTTCCAATCTGGAATTTCGGCGCGATCGCGCAGATGAGTTAGTTTCAGATGAAAAGCAATTATTTCTCTCTCAAGGACATAAATCTCTAGCAGTTGGCCCAAAAGAAAACTCTTGGAAATGTTTAGTAAGGTAGTGGTGGCTGAGTTAGCTTCTTGAATTAACCCTTTTGTATCAGTTATCAAATAAGCGTCTGGTACTTCTTCAAATAGTTCTTGGTAGCGTTGACTTTGTACTACCAAGTCCTGTTGAGTCTTGAATAATTCTTCATTCTGGCGTTGCAAAAGGGCGACGCGCTTACGCATAGACTCTATCTGTAAGGCTAAATCGTCCAAATTCACGCTCTTACTCCTAATTTGGATCTCTGAAGTTGGGTTTTATTTTAGATTCCCTACTTAGACGATCTTAGCTTTTGGTGTTCAAGAGTTATTAGACATCTCCAAAAATGAAATATGCATATCCATAAATTTTATAGATAGTTAGCATTGCTAAATCTCTAGATTTTTTTAATTATCATTTTTATTGCTTACAGCAGTTTTTATGTATTTGAAGCATATCTGTTGTAGGGGCAATTCATGAACATTGTTGTGCCCCTACCCATCTGTCGGGTTCTTTTTTCAAATTGGTATAAGTTTAATTTCCATAAGTAGGTAGGCATATTTAAATATCAAATGTCATTGCGTACCGCCAAGGGCGGAACCCGCAGGGTACGAGGCGAAGCAATCGCAAAGCCTCTGGGATTGCTTCGCTTCACTCGCAATGACGGAACATATCATATTTATTCACACCCATTTACTTACCATCGGTTTAATGAATTTTATTTGGAAGTCTCTGAATGTTTTTGTCTGACAATATTACTTAATTTGGCTTTTAAATTTGCCCATTTGATATCTGCTAGGCTGGGTAAGACAACATGAGCGGCTCCAACTCGTTCAACGGGGCCAAGTCCTACTGCCCACATTCCAGCAGCTAGAGCCGCCTCAATGCCTGCTGCGGCATCTTCTACAACTACAGATTGTGCTGGTTCAAGTTTTAGCTGCTTGGCTGCGTACAAAAATAGATCGGGTGCTGGTTTGGGTTGCTGTACACTATAACCGTCTGCGATCGCATCTACTTTATCAACAATGCCCAATCGCTCGATTACTGTGCAGGCATTTTTACTGGCTGAACCAATGCCGATTTTAATCCCAGCTTGTCGCAGTTCATCCAAAAAAGCGATCGCACCTGGCAACAAATCCTTGGATGTCATATTTTGAATCAATTCCACATAGTAGCCATTCTTCCGCTCCATCATCTCCTCTATTTGTGCTTCCGAATACGGTCTATCTCCAATAATCAGCATCAGGGAAGCACGACGGGATACACCCCGCAGCGCTTCATTATCCTGCTGATTAAACGGTATACCTTCTTCATCTGCTAACTTCTTCCAAGCTAGATAATGAAGTTCTGCTGTATCTGTTAGCACTCCATCTAGGTCGAAGATGAATCCTTGGATATTGGGGGAATGGGGACTGGGGACTGGGGACTGGGGACTAGGGACTGGGGAAGATGAGGGAGTAGGGGAGGTAGGGGGGAAAGTTTGATGTTCAGAAGCTTCTAAGGGGAAATTTGAGGGATTTGGAGATAAGGAAAGTTGGAGATATTCTAGTTGATGAGTTATGTCTTGAGTGACTTGTTCTTTGCAAAGATCGAAGTCGTGCCATTTTCTGCGCCAGTGCAGTTTAAATTTTAGGCGCGTCCAGCCGTCAGGTAGATGGGGGTTGGCTACGGGGCCATTTTTGGTTAGTTGAATGCCGCCGAATCCAAAAATTACAGCTTGCCAAACACCACCAGCAGTAGCACCGTGAATTCCATCGTTGGTGTTACCTCGGTTATCTTCAAGATCCACCATTAGCGCTTGCATAAACACTTCGTAAGCTTCTGCTGATTTGCCCAAATCGGAAGCTAAAATGGCGTGAACTGCTGGGCCAAGGGACGAACCATAAGTAATGTCTGTGCGAGGTGCGTAGTAGTTCCAGTTAGTCTGCAATGCTTTTTCGTTGTAGGGAAAATCTGCTGATTCTCGCATTAAATAAAGAAGCATCAAGATATCTGGCTGCTTGATTACTTGACATTTATTGGTTTTCTCAATACTCAAGATGGCTTGCATGGAGCGATCGCGCCCTTGGTAATCTGCTAAATTTATATCTTCTAATTGGAAAAATCCCTCGCACTGCTCGATAAGTTCTGTTGATGGGTCATAGAGAAACAATATTTTGGCAATAATATCTTTCCAGTGCGTTCGCTGTTCTGAGGTAAGTTGCAGTTTCTCTTCTAATTCTCTGGCTCGTTCAGGGAATTTGTGAACCAACCAATCACAGACTGCGATCGCTTTTTCTAAATGCCATTGCATCATCCGGTTTGTAAAGGCATTATTGTGAACGAATTCATGGTATTCATCCACTCCAATCACGCCCCGAATTTCATACTGTTGTAGCTCAGGATTGAATTCTACCCGGCTAGCCCAAAAGATAGCGGTATCTAAGATGATCTCTGCGCCATACTTTTGCATCCATTCATCATCACCAGTGGTTTGCCAGTAATTCCAAGCGGCGTAGGGAATATCTGCGTTGATATGAATTTCACGATCGCGGCACCAAATCCGCACGTCTTCACCATAAAAATCATTTCCCAGTGCCCAGCGTGGTGTTACTTCATCTCCGGTATCAGCACTTTCCCAGGCAAACATTGCCCCTTTATAGCCGTAATGGGCCGCCTTGCGTCTAGCTCCTGGTAAGGTGTGCCAACGGTAAGTGAGTAAGTTTCGGGCGATCGCTGGTTGGGTAAATATAAATAGGGGCAGCATAAAAATTTCTGTATCCCAAAATATATGACCGCGATAGCCAAATCCCGAAAGAGTTTTAGCAGGAATGCTTACCCTGTCATCATTGGGTGGGGCAGTAATCAGCAGCTGAAACAGATTGTAGCGAACAGCAAAAGCAGCTGTACTATCCCCCTCAATCAGGATGTCGCTCTGCTGCCAAACTTCATCCCATGCCTGCTGATTGGCTTTTTTTAGTGTTGCATAGTCTGACAGGTGCGCGAGTTTTTCTTGAGCGGCACAGGCTGGGGTATTAATCTCCCGCGAGGTAAAAACTGTCACTAATTTTTCTACTGTCACCACCTGTTGCGCCTTAGCTAAGAAGGTAGTGCTTAAGGTTGGATAACCAGGTGCAGTATTGACTTGCAAAGATGCCTCAGCACCTAATATTGTTACCTTAGCTCCCATACCGAGTTCAATTCGGGAGTGGCGGGTGCGGCATTGCAACCAGATTCCTTGGTCAGTTTTGCCTTGATCTAATCCTTCCCAGTGATTGAAACCCTGATTTTCTGGATAACCGTTGATACTAGCTTGAACTTCGATTAATCCATCAAAATCTAATGGTGTTAAATGGCAGCGTAGCGCCAATATATGGGGATCTGCAAGACTAGCAAAGCGTTCAAAGCTGATGTCTATGATGTTTCCACTAGGAGAACGCCAACGCAAAGCCCGGATGAGTAGTCCTTGACGGAGATCGAGTTGGCGATCGTAGCTTAATATCTCACCTTGATCGAGACGGAAGCGATCGCCATTTACAATTATTGTTAAAGGTAGCCAGTCAGGGCAATTGACCAGTTCAGTGTACACTACTGGCACATCGTCGTAGACACCGTTGATGAAAGTAGCTGGTAATGCATGAGGATAACCTTCCTCAAAACTGCCTCTTGTTCCCAAGTATCCATTGCCGATTGTAAAAACGGTTTCTTTAGATTGCAACTGGTCGGGGTCAAACTGGGTTTCGATTAATATCCAGTCTGTGTAGATAAAATGACGAGAACGGTCTTTTGTTTGCATAAGGTGGGAATTGGGAATTAGGAATTGGGAATTGGATTCAGAGCTGGATTAATCCAGATCAAAGGTGGATGGACGGAGTTCAGAGGTAAATGAATAAGTCTTTGAGCTTAATGCTTTAAGTTTTAACACCTCCTGATAGACTCAAAATTCCCATCCGGTCACAATTACGAATTACGAATTACGAATTACGAATTATTATCCATGTGCTTTTCTAAAATCCTTTCGGCTCTAGGTTTATAAATGAGATGAAATAAGCTTTCCATATAGCGATCTCTGGCTTCGTTATTTTCTGGGGCAACAAAGTTCCAAAAAGTAAACATTTTTGCAAGTTGTAGTAGCTTGTTACTATGTAAGTGCCAATTGTATCGATTATGAATTCGCTGACTCATCCATTCTGAAACTTCATGCCAGTGTTCAGGGTGAGTATTGCATTTTTCAATGAAAAATAAAATTTTCTTTGCTGTTTTTCCTAAGTCTGTAGGATTCAGATTAAACTCTTCTTCTTGGTTTTCGATAATTTCTAAAGAACCGCCAAATTGAGTAGCGAAAGTTGGTAAGCCAGAAATCATCGCTTCCAAAATAGACCGACCGAAGGATTCAAAACGAGCAAAGTGGACATAAATTCCCTGAGAATCTGCAATTACTCGGTAGGCTTCGCCAAGGTTGCTGCTAGGAATACGCATCCCCAACCAGCGAATTTTGCTATAGAGATTATATTGTTCTATAATGCCGTGAATTTTTTGGATTTCTTCTGCTTCCTCTGGGTTTACAGCTTCATCAGGATGTAGTTTACTACTGAAAAAAATCAGGTTACATTCCTCTTGCAAAGCCTGACTTTGACCAAAGCATTCAACTAATCCTGTGAGATTTTTGATTGAATTAATAGAAGTAACGGCAAAGATTGGTCGTTTATCAGGATGAGCTAAATGACCAAATATTTGGGTGTCTTCGCGGGTAAAGAGGAGGTCATGAATTTGGGTACGAAGGTTAGAATCTCGGTTTTCTTTCTGACTATAGGGAAAGAAAATATTTTCATTTACTCCCGGCGGTACTAAGTTGAACTTGGTACTGAACAAATCAATGCCATCAATCACATGATACAACTGCGGCATAGTAAAGCACTTATAGGACTCATATTGACCTATGGTGTCTGGTGTGCCGACAATTTCTTGATAGGAAGATGTGATGATGAATTCGGCCGCATTCATGCTAATCAAGTCGGCGGTGAATTGTACCGAAAAGTGATATTTATCCTCTAAATCTTGCCAATATAAATTACTAAATAGATGTTTAGGTTTTTCCAAAGAATGGGCGATATTGCATTGAGTAACTTTCATCCGCCGAGACAAAATGAAAGCAACTAAGTTACCATCGCTGTAGTTACCGATAAGAAGATTAGGTTTACCTTGGAATTGAGTGAGTAATTCTTTTTCTGCATCTAGAGCAAAGGTTTCTAAATAAGGCCAAATCTCAAATTTAGAAATCCAATTGTTAGTGATTTCAGGATTGAATTCACCAAAAGGAACGCGCAATATCCAAGCATTTTCAGTATCGTGGATTTTTTCTAAGCGCAGGTTACAAAATGTCCCTTCACAGTTGGGAATTAGCCTGGTGAGAATAATTACATGAGGTTTAATACCTAACTGGTCTAGTCCAGCGAGTTTGATTTGTTCACGCAGTTCGTTTTCTAAGCTTCTAGCTTGTTCGAGGACGTAAATAACTTGACTGAATGTTTCATCTCTTCCTAAAGCGTCTTCCTGTGCAACCCAACCGTGGATAGAAATGAGGACGACGCGGAAAACGGCGGGAACACGGGCGACAAATGCTTCTAAAATGCCAGGTTCTGGAGAGTAAATGAGTCGGTCGAGAAGCGCTAGGGTTTCGGAGACTCGCGCCGCAGTGTTACCCCAACCCGGCTCAAAGCCGAGTTCTTCGAGGTCAAAGCGGAATTTTTCATAAGGTTCATGAGGCGATCGCTCATTTAGCATTTTCAGCGCTAACTTAATTTGTTTGGCTAGGTGAATACCAGAGGGAATGCGATCGCTCAACAGTAGGCGAATTCCATCGTGTTGCAGCCCCTGTAATGCTTGATATAACATTTCTACCCAATATTGGGGGTCAGCCAACAATTGATTGCACAGGTAACGGTTAAGATAGGCTAAACCTTGACCAATATTTCTGGGATCGTCGATTCTTGGTGAACCCTCATAAAATGGATGAAGGTCAATTTCGAGAATGTGAGGTTGGTGGCGGTTGACTAAGCGATCTATTACATCTAGCAGCGCTTGTTGCGTCATCTGCTCAAAGCTATTAAAATCGGCTGTTAGTCGCCAAACTTCTTGGTTAGCAATCTTCGGTCGAACCACGAACCAGGTATTTTTCTCTTCAATAATTATTTCGTGAGTGTACTGTATCAGTTTGCCAACAGAAGAAGAGTAGTAAAAATAGGCTGGCTTTTGGGATTGATGACAGTAATCGGCAAAAGCTTGCAAAATCTCATTTCTTAAGAAATAACGCTTATCTGAAGCATTCAACGTATAAATTAACTGATGTAGAGCAGTTTTTTCATCACCGTTGAAGACAGCTTGAACTAGTTCATACATGATGACGAATTCCAAAACTTTAACCAGGCTACTACCTCATTTTTCTCTCCAGTCTTCGGTTCGGTGAGGTACATTTCCCATTTAATAGTAGGTAACAATGAAAACCACTCGCGTCTAACTCTGGGATGAAACACTGTTAGAACTTCAAATCTACGGGATGAGGAAGTGGGGAGTTAGGGCTTTTGCATCCATTTCACTGCTGATGCTTCAGTCGTGAAACCCTACATACACGACAATGAACTTATAACAGTAAGACAATAGTACTACAGTAGGCTTATATCGGTAAGATAGTAACAATACAGTAGGATACAACGGCAAGATAAATATCGTAGATGTATTGCTAGAGACTAAATTCGGCTTCATGCCGTATGATTATAGGGCTGCGGTTCAACAATCCTATATCCCTAGTATTTCTATTAAGGTTAAAGTGCGTTTCTGGGCGGTTAAGTTAATACCCAACCTCTGGTATAAGGGTGGTAAGGCAATGACACAAAGTTTTATGCTCACACAGGAAACAATTTCAACACTTCAAGCACAAGTAACACTGTTTGAGCAGCACTTACATTTTTCTAATGCACAAAATGAAGCCGATGCCGAATTAATCAAATTAGCTAACAGCAGGCAAATATCATTGGCTGAACTTAATCAAGAAATGGTTCAGCTTTCACAAAATCTTCATACACTTGTCAAACTGCTTAAGAAAATTATAGAAGGAGCGAACGGAGGTCAAGTAGTACTGTACTTTGTAAAATCCAATTTCCTTTTAAAGGAAATTTTAGACGATGGATACTGGGACTTTTACTGTGGAGAAAATGCAAAAAAAGCATTTGAACTGCTAACATCGGGTTCTATTGCTCTATATAAGGAAATCAAAAACGTAGTTAGTCCTGAAACTCCCAAAAAAGACATCAACTATGTTGTTTTAGAAACCCTAAAACATAGTTTAAACTCAATGATTGCAGCAGGGTTACGAGTCAGTGCCTTCTCCCAAGAAGAGGTTAGCGCATTCGATTTAGGAGACATAACTCCTCAAGAATCAGAAACTGTGTTAATCTTCCTATCGACAATGAAAAAATGGGAACCAGTTTATAAGAGACTTGCAGCATCCTAAATTCCTGGGGAAAGAAGACGTAATTCGTATGCATGATGAACTTGTCAGCGAAACTGGCGAGTCGTTAAACATACTTAATGAAGGCTTGTTAGACTCTGCGCTTTTCTTACCTCAAGCAACTTTTGGGGGAGAATATTTACATCCTACGATTTGTGAACAGGCATCTGCATACCTATTTCACCTAGCCTGCAATCACGCTTTTGAGCAAGGTAATAAACGCACTGCTTTTGCTGCTATGGTGACTTTTTTAAATACCAATAATTACGATATCGCAATAACGGAAGAAGAAGCTGAAAAATTAACGGTACAGGTAGTTACTCATGAAATAAGCAAGGAAGAACTGCCTACAATCCTGAAAAATTATATAACAACCCTTATTTAAAGTCCCTGCAAAATCATCAACGCCTGCCTCTTTTAAATCTTTGGAAATCTCTTATATCAAGCCTAAATTAATAACTTTTTGCAGAGCTTTTTCAAAGGTTATGCCCTGTTTGATGGCGATATACAATAATACTATTGCGGCGGAGCGAACCGAATTATCACAATGTATCAGAGTCGGTTTAGGCAATCCACTGATGGTCTGATATATCTGGAGCGTACTTTGATGATTAATGTCTTCAGTTTTAGTTGGGAAGTTAAGGTAGTACAATCCTAAAAACTCAGCTTTCTCCTGTTCGTCAGCCAGTAAGCCTGTTTCGCTAGATAAACGTAGGTTTAATACAGACCTATAACCCTCTTCAGCTATTTGTCTTAGTTGATCCAGTGTGATTTGTCCAGCGATCGCTAAGTCATCATTAATTTTTCTAACAATATTCATCGGCTGGATCAACCTCATTTTACCAATATTCCCCCACCTAAACTTAAGAAAACAATTTGAGGAACTTGTGAGGGATTGAGCATTAGTACAAAAAGCCCAAAATAGACGGTACAGTTCTTAACGAACAGAATAGAGGCGTCAGTCGCCAGAATTCAGAAGAAGGTTAAGCGAGTGGCGGATGAATAAACGGCGTTTTTGCTCCCCCACTAAATCGGAGATTTAGTGGTGCAAGAATCGAGTGGTGGGTCTGAATCCCCCACTCATTCATTCTGACTCCTGTTAGCGGATAGCTAAGGTTTAGCCCATTCTGACTTCTGAATTCTTCTTCAATCAATTCAGTAATTAAACTGAAGTTCTTCATCCCAATCTAATAACAAACCTCAAAAGCCTGAATCAATACTGAATACAGGCTTTTATTTTTAAAGATTTTTACCGATATAATTGTCAGAGCTTGCGATCGCAATAATAGTAGACAAAGGCACTTCGGCAAAATACTGTTGCTGAAATTGTTCTTCTCGGACAGCAGCTAAAAATTGCGCCACTGCTGCATCGGCAAGATTTTCTGCGCGATCGCTCCGATGCCAGGTAATTTGTAAATAATTGTCTTGTCGTTTGACTGTGAACCCTAAAGATTTTAAAGCTTTGATTCCTACAAGTAAGGTTTGGTCACTAATGCCGATTTTCTCTAAAAGTTGGACGCGGGTAACTGGTTGATTTGTCCGGCTGAGATATTTGGCAATTCCCACAAGAGTCAGCCAAATTTGATTCGGTGATTGGTGGTTGGGTTTAGACCAAGCGATCGCTAGTTGTTGCTGATTGTCAAGCGTAGACGCAAAGCTGCTTGTCGTTAAACATCGCCGCAACCATAGGCGTAAATTCTCCCAACTCGTGGGACAATCTTCAAGAATTACTGCTGTTAGCGGATAGTTATGGTTTAGCCCGTGCTGATTGCTTGCTGAGTGTTCTTGATTTCGCAAGTCTAAAATAAGTGGTGCGTTCCGAGTGTTAAGTGTTGAGTTAACACTGGGACGAACAGCAATTAATCTGATTTCATAACGTTTTTTGAAGGTGTTGTAGTCTAATTCGGCTATGCAATCACACCTTCCTATGGGTAATTCATCTTTGTAGTGTCCCCACCATAAGCCAGGAAAAGCACTTCTACTAGAATCATCCCGAATGTCAAACTCGGTTTTAATGTACTGTACCTTTTTCCCTTGCCAATCCTGCTGATTGCGATGCCAAGCATTTTCAAACCAACAGTTTTGAATTAACAATTTCGGAACAGGATTACCCATTCCACAAGGTTCTAGTACTTTCAGTTCTAAAAATAACTCTTTCCCCAAGTCTGCAACTGTTACCGTCAAGTCTGCTTGCACGGTTGGCGTTAGGGTTGTACTACCTAAAGACTGCCGCAACTGCTGATTAATCGCTGCTGTAAATAAAGGAATATTCTCCACCAACAAACTCAAACCTGCTGCAAAGGGATGTCCCCCAAAGCGATGTAATAAATGTGCTTGGTCTTTTACCAATTGGTATAAATCGACGGAATTCACCGAACGGGCGGAACCACGGGCTAATAACAGTGCTGAGTGCTGAGTGCTGAGTTCTGAGTTAGAAAATAAAGAATTAATTTCTCCCTCTGCTCCTCTGCTTCCCTGCTCCCCTACTCCTTCCGTACTTAACAAAATAGTCGGGCGACCTGTTTCTTGTGCTACTTGTCCAGCAACTAAGCCCAATACACCCGCAGGCCATTGGGCATCTTCTAGGACTATGACGCTGGTGGTTGATAAGTCTAATTGAGTAAGTTTTTGTGCTACTTGCGCTTGCACATCTTTTTGTAAAGATTTACGCCTGGTGTTTGCGAGTTCTGTAACTTCGGCTAATTCGTTACAACGTTTGACAT
Source organism: Nostoc sp. UHCC 0252 (assembly GCF_034931145.1). Classification (NCBI taxonomy): domain Bacteria; kingdom Bacillati; phylum Cyanobacteriota; class Cyanophyceae; order Nostocales; family Nostocaceae; genus Nostoc; species Nostoc sp. UHCC 0252. The sequence continues at coordinate 13,845 of NZ_JAYGHE010000054.1, forward strand.
CTCGACTGGTTAATAATTCAACGCAAAAACCGGCATCGCCTTGGATGCGGCTGACGGCGTTAATTCTTGGCCCCAAACCAAAGGAAATATCTGTGGGGCGATCGCCACTTTTCTGGCACAATTCTAATAATCGCCCCACTCCCGGACGGCGACGTGCTGCTGGCGGCTGTTTAAAATCTTCTTGCAGTCGTTGAATTCCCAACTGTGCCAAGTAGCGACAATCTCCGCTTAACTGTACTAAGTCGGCAATTAATCCTACTGCTACTAAATCTAATAAATCCTCTAACGGATATTTTGCAATATTAGGCAGAGTTTGATAGAGTGCCTCAACCAATTTATAAGCTACCGCTACCCCAGAAAGATTAAATAACTGATGTTCCCTTGATAAATAACGGGGATTGATAATTGCTGCGACGGGCGGGCGTTCCACGGGTAAGGTGTGATGATCTGTAACTATTACATCTATCCCTAGTTCTTTGGCGTAGATAATTTCCTCAATGTTTGTGCTGCCAGTATCGCAAGTAACAATTAATTTGCAACCTTGTTTTGCTAAGTTATCAATTCCTTGATTATTGAGTCCGTGAGATTCTTTCAAGCGATTGGGAATATAGTAAATTAACTGAGTATTTTGTTTAAAAAATTGCCCTAATCCATCCCAAAGTACAGATGTGGCGGTAATCCCATCAGCATCGAAGTCTCCCCAGATGGCAATTTTTTCTTTGGCATTATATGCTTGTTGCAACCGGGCGATCGCTAAATGCATTTCTTGTCCAAACTCAAACGGACTCGCCGGTTGATAAGCTTTGTAGTTAATAAAAGCTGTTAATTGTTGATTATCTTTAATTCCCCGTTGCCACAACAATTGTGCTGCATACAATCCACTTGATGCGGGTGTATATTGTTTCACCGCTTGGATGAACCACTCCGGGGGTTGTTCTGTTGCTGCTATAGTCCACTGTTGTTGTTCTGGCATTGTTAAATCGAGGATTGATCCTCAGTTGTTTGAGATTCACTTACTAGGGGATTGAGGATTACTTCATTAGCGACGCTATCAGCTTTACGGGCGCGAATTGCTGGGCGCGTAGGCGTAGCCCGTCGTAGACATCGCTTGTAACCTGCTCTTTCAGCTTTTTGGTGTTCGTAATCAATCAATCTGCCATAATATTCATGCTTGCTTAAATTCATCGACAAGAAAATATGCTGGCGAGTATTACCAAAACCTTTGCGGTTAAAAAACTTTAAGGCTGAAGTATTGGTAGGATCAGTATCTACTAACATGAACCGCGCCCCATCTTCAATCATCCGGGCGACAACTTTATCAACCAGCTTGTCTGCCACTCCCCGACGCTGATATTTCGGGCTAACTCCTAACCATAAAATATATCCATAAGTCCAAGATGCTTTGGTAATGATGGTTCCCAAAATAAATCCTGCTAAATCTCCGTCTGTTTCGGCCACAAGGCAATATTCAGGATCGGTATTGTAAAGTCCAATTACCTCCCATTCGTCCCAGGTGCGATATAAATAAGGATATAAATCGCTGGTAAATAACCCTTCTCCCAAGTGGTAAACGGGAGCAATGTCATCAATTCCTAATTCGCGCACATAAATCGCTTCAGTTTCGTCAAAGCTTGACATAAATTTAGAAGTTGTGATTTTTTATATCCCTATTGGACTTGACAAACGCCCTCTAATGTATAGGGTTGAGTGAAACTTCTTGAATGCTGTCAAAATCGGGCAACGAGTCTTTCACTGCTTCTTCTATAACTTGTGTGCGTAGTTTACCGCCGTTGGCATCGCACCGTTTGGCAAACTGACAATAATCACACATTTTGCTACCCTCCACAACTTGAGGAAACTGCTGGTTATTTTGGTAATCTTCCAGCCAACGGGTTAATTGACTTAATAGTTGATTAAGTCTCTTTGCTATTTGTGTGTGTTGAACAGTATTGTAATTAAACTTAATATTTTGCGGTTTACCCTCAGATTGGACAAACCAGTAGGTCATGGAAATATTTTCTGGCAAATAGTCGCTAGTTTCTGCCAATACATATAGATAAAGCCGTGTTTGCCAGTTTGATTCTAACTTGCGTTTATTAGGTGGTTTAGGATAAGTTTTCCAGTCGAGAATTTGGGCTTGCTGGTCATCTGCAATCAATAAATCATAGACAACCGTCAGCAAATAATCCTGAACTTGCAGAGTTCGGTAGTGTTCACTCTCACGGAAAGTTTGATTATCAGACACAGGCGTTAAAATTTCTGGGGCTGCATCGGCAAAAGCTAGCATCCAACTTTGCAGTTTAGCATCTGCTTGCAAAAAACCATCAATAGGCAAACCCATTTCTCGCTGCTGCATAAGCAAGTGAAAACGACTACCCAAAGTTTGTCGTTCTTCTTGTTCTGGATTTGAGGGCGAATTGAGTTTTTCTAGATAGGTATGTTGAAATTTACGCGGACAAGCTTCTAGTAAGTTGAGTTGTCCTTGAGACAGTCGCAGTAGTTGAGTAGTAGTTAACAGCATTCTTCTATTTTAGAAGTAGCGGTACACAGATGTGTGCCCCTGCAATGGGATGTTTTTTACCGGAAGTTCTTTAAAAGTAGCAAAACTTATTTTTTAAGGTTTGTAATCTGAGAGAAGGTTGGAAACTTATTAAGTATATTAATACATAATTTCAAGTTATAATTAAACTGGATTTATAAACATTTTTATTTGGAGCTTTTTTTGAATTTGTAAATACTATATTACCCACTCTTATAGTTTATAAAATCCAATTTAACTTCAATAATTTTGTTGCTTTTTTATTTGCTAAAACAACAATTAACAACTATATATAGCAATCAGATTTTATTTTCGAAAACCTTTAGTAATACACCAAAAATTTTGGGTAGTGCGTTTGTTTTTATTAACATATCTTACATATATTTTACACAATGAAATATAAGTCTTATATCTCAGGATATAGCTTAAATTTCATATATCTATCTAAGAGTATAAAAACAATTTTTTTTGATGAAGAAAAATTTTATTTTTCTACCCAGAGTTGTGATACTGATCGCTCAAAAGAAAGATGGAATTCCCCTAACCCCTGTGTCAAGGTTATATCAGTAAGAATTACGAACACTTTGCCGAGGAGAACACTGAATGGTAGCTACTTTAGATGATACGAAACGCAATGCTATTGCTGTGAAATTGGCAAGTCTTAAAGCCCTCCAACAGTTGGTCATTGAAAATGAGCAATTGCTTTTGAGAGAAGGACTTGATGCCGAAATTGCAGATCGCATTCGTAATTTTCTTAAAGATGACGAAAAGAATCTTGGCGTTTTAGAAACTGTGATTGGTCAGTATGGCATTCAGGCTGAACCAAAGAAAAATGTTACAGAATTCATTGAAAAAGTTCGTGAATTGTTCAAAGGTTCTGAGTTGAGCCTTTATGAAAAAGTATCTCAGCACGAATTGCTGAAACATCAAGCAGTAATGAGTGGCTTGATAGTTCACAAAGCTGCTCAGAAAGTTGGTGCTGACGTGATGCTAGCGATCGGGCCTTTGAATACCATCAACTTTGAAAACCGCGCTCATCAAGAGCAACTCAAAGGTGTTTTAGAGATTCTGGGTGTCCGTGAACTCACTGGTCAAGATGCAGATCAAGGAATTTGGTCACGCGTTCAAGACGCTATGGCTGCGGTAAGTGGTGCAGTAGGCAGTGCTGTTACCCAAACCAGCGACAAAAGCGATCTGAATATCCAAGATGTCATCCGCCTCGATCACAACAAGGTAAATACTCTGTTCACCGAGTTGCTGCAAAGCGATAATCCACAGAAGATCCAAGAGTACTTTGGCCAAATCTATAAGGATCTAACTGCTCATGCCGAAGCTGAAGAAGAAGTAGTGTACCCAAGAGTACGTCCTTTCTACGGTCAAGATAACACCCAAGAATTGTTTGACGAGCAAGCTGAGATGAAGCGGGTGTTAGACCAAATCAAAGCTATCAATCCTTCTTCATCAGAATTCAAAGATCAAGTTAGACAGCTTATGGAAGCTGTTGGCGATCACATTCGTCAAGAAGAAAGCACAATGTTTGCTGCTATTCGTAACAACTTGAGCAGCGATCAAAGTGAGCAACTGGCTACTGAATTCAAAGCCGCTAAGACCCGAATTCAAGAGAAGTTGGGCGTTGTAAGTGAATCGAATGTGTAGGATGCTTTCGAGCTTTCTATATGCGCTAAAAAAAGTTAGTTAAACAAAAACTCCCAGCCTTGATGTGCTGGGAGTTTTTGTTTAAGCATTTTGCTGACAATATTTATAGGCGGCATACGCCATAGTTACAACTCCGGTGATTATAGCAGATTCATCAACTTCAAATTGGGGATGGTGTAATGGGTGGTTAATAATTCTTTCTTTGTAGCCTACACCCAAGCGAAACATAGAACCGGGGGCATGTTCCAAATACATAGAAAAATCTTCCGCACCAAGAGAAGGTTCGGGTAAGACTTGGACGCGATCGCTACTCCAAGCTTCTTCGGCGGCTGATTGCAACAATTGTGTCAAGGCGTAATCATTTTGAACGCTGGGTACGCCCTGACGATAATTGACTTGATACTTTGCTCCGTAAGTGTTGCAAACATTAGATACAATATTTTCAATCCAGTTAGGGAGATGGGCGCGGGTTTCGGGATGGAGCGATCGCACCGTTCCCAACAACTGTACTTTATCAGCAATGATATTCGGTGCTCTGCCACCATTAATCTTCCCGATGCTCAATACTACAGGACGCAAAGGGTTTTGTGTTCGGCTGATGGCTTGTTGCAATGCAGCAATGACTTGGCAAGCAATCCAAATAGCATCAATAGCCTCATGAGGACGCGCCCCGTGTCCAGATTCTCCCATAATCAGAATTTCTAAATCATCTGCTGCGGCTGTCAATGCCCCGTAACGCACGCCAATAGATCCTGCGGGTATAGAAGGGAAAACATGAACCCCTAATACAGCCGAGACATTTTCCATAGCTCTATCTTTTACCATCCAGCTTGCCCCTTGAGCAATTTCCTCGGCTGGCTGAAATAAAAACCGCACTTTTCCACCCAACTCCTCTGCCATTTGCGACAGCACCATTGCTGTCCCTAATCCCACAGTGGTATGGACATCATGACCACAAGCGTGCATAACCCCTTCTGTGCGAGAGGCATATTCCAAATTTGTGCCCTCTTGAATTGGCAAAGCATCCATATCGGTGCGAATTGCCAATAAACGGTCATTTTGGCTAATGTTTTGCAATTCTCCAATAACGCCCGTTTTACCAATTCCTTCTTGTACATGCAGACCACTAGAAGACAAAACACCAGCTACAAAGGCTGCTGTTTGGTACTCTTGACCACTAAGTTCTGGGTGAGAGTGGATGTGGCGGCGAATTTCAATCAAGCGAGGCGCTAGTTTTGCTGCTAAATCTTTAATATGGGTAAGCATCGATTTAATTAATTCACAAGCTTTTTTCCCATGATAAAGAAACCTTAACAAACAAAATGCTTTTGCTATACAAGGATAGGTGAAGGGGGCAGGGGGCAGGGGGCAGGGAGCAGGGAGCAGGGGGAAGGGAGCAGGGAGCAGGGAGCAGGGAGCAGGGAGCAGGGAGCAGGGGAAGAACTATTGATTTCTTGATCCATGCCCAATTTCCAATTCCCAATTCCCAATTCCCCATTCCCCATTCCCAAATTTATTTTGAATAACAGGTTGTGCCTCGAGTATTTTCGGGTCTGAACTCGTTACATTCTCTGTCTTTTTGACGCTCTAACGACCAGCCATAGGGCTTATCGGAGGTGACGACACCATTCGCCATAGTTGTTAGTCGGAAGTTAGCTCCCCGAAAATTGGTAAACTGTATTCTGGCATCTTTTAAGTTTGCTGCTTCCAAATTAGCGCTGATGAAACCGGCATAAGATAAATCGGCATTTTCTAAGGATGCTGATTTCAAATTTGCTCCTGTTAAGGAAGCACCACTGAGATTGACCGAATTCAGAATTGCACCTTCTAAATTTGCACCGGTGAGGTCGGCATTCGTGAGATTAACCTGAGATAATGTTGCACCACTCAAGTCAGCCCCTCGCAAATTTGCTCCAGCCAGATTCAGTTGAGTTAGATCAGCACCACTCAAATTACATCGGGGACACGCACTTGTTGCCTTCAACTGATCCAAATCTAGTTGATTTAACGCCAGGGCCTGCTCTGCAAAGCCAAAACAAGCTAACAAAGCGACGGTAGCAACAATCTTAAATTTCATATTTTTTACAGATATCCACAAAAATGACAAATTACGCACATTGCGTACTGTCATACTTACATATACCGCTTCTCTAAGGAAGAACAGGGATGAAGCATTCATTAAGATGCTGTAAAAATACTATAAATTCTAGTGGTAAGACTACTCAAACTGAAATATAGGCTATAGAATCGATTCGTAAGGAACTATACCGAACCTCTTATAGACTACCATATATGTGATCCCCCTAGCTCGATGCAAAATACGACTAGGGGGATCTTGTTTTTGGGAATTGGGAATTGGGAATAGGGAATTGGGGAAAGACTTGTTTCAAGTTCTCACCCCTCGTCCCCTTGTCCCCTTGTCCCCTTGTCCCCTTGTCCCCTTGTCCCCTTGTCCCCTTGTCCCCTTGTCCCCTTGTCCCCCTGCTCCCTGCCCCCCTCATCGCCATCCTAAAAAGCGCAATCCAGGGACAATTAGGTAGTAACTCACTCCTAACCAGAAGCTGATAAAGAAGCCTACAGAACCAAAAAAAATCAGAGGTAACTGCAACTCTGACCAAGCTGGTTGACTAGAAAATTGGAAGATGGGAGGTGCTAATCCCAAAATAATCAAAACTGCGTAGGCGATCGCACTACCAAAGGCACCGAACACGGCGTACACTACATGATGGCTGCGAAGACCTAAGCTCAAGGTGAGTAGGCAAACTGCTACTAAAATTACTGCTACTAAACCCTCGCCACTGTCTTTTGGTGTGATTAATTGCAAAATAAACCAACCAAAGCCGTAGCTAATCATTCCCATCAGCGACGCTACTAAAAAACGCCGCCGTTGACCAAAACACCCAGATACTGTTAGCCCCCATGCGGTTCCCCAACCGGCGGCGATGAATACCAAAATATCTGCCCCGAAGATGGGTTGAGTATTTGGCACTAATTGGTTTAGCTGCATTGAAATAGATTCCACAACCCAACGCCCCAAGCTGGTGCGATATGCCAAAATGAAACCAGCGATCGCACCAAAACAAGCGCCAACATAAGCCAAGATCATCGCCCAAAGTGTCGCCAAACATGCTTGAAAAATTTTGATGATTGTCTGAGCGATAAAAACAACGGTTTTAGTTACAGCTTGGCTAAAATTAGCTAAAACTCTTTCAATAGCTTGAATTAACAGTGTAAATCTTAGAGAAACTTGTGTTGACGCAAGCTTAACCTTGTCTCGTAGTTGGGCAAATAATCCTGGCGGCGGTAATGGTTGAGAAATCTTCGCCAAGCGTTTTTGAATCATAGCTGCATTTGCTGGACGCGATCGCACATCTTCCTGCACCATCTCATCCAGCAAATCTGCTAATTGCGGATTGACATTTACCGCAGTGCGCCATAACAGTTTACCAGTTTGCTGATCTTCCAACTCTAGCGGGTATTTACCTGTTAGCAGTTCAATCATCGTTCGACCAAGGGCATAAAAATCGGCACTGGGCCCGACAATACTTCCACTTACTTGTTCTGGTGGGCTGTAGCCAGAAGAAAATAATCGAGTGGAACTAGACTGAGAACGCAGCTTAGAGGCGCTAAATTGCTTTGCCCCACCAAAATCAATTAGTACTAGGCGATCGCCCTGTACTTGCCCTTGAGGTAGGCTGACAGTGGGCGAAGATGTGCCCAGCATTAAATTAGAAGGTTTAATATCCCGGTGAATAATCTGACGCTTGTGTAATTCTTGTAAAATCTCTACAGTTTGGGCAAACCAGTTTATCACCAAATTTTCTGGACACCCTTGGGGAAACTTTTTTAATATCTCCTCTAAAGTCCGCCCATTGATTTTTTCCATTACCAGACAAGGCAGTTGGTGCGGCTTGGGGTTAAACAGTTGCACTTGAAAATAACCTTCGGCATCAACTGCGGGGACACCTGGATGCTGCAAACTAGATAAAACCGCCGCCTCTTGGGTAAATAACTCTAGTGCCTTTGGTGAATCTTCTACCAACACTTTCAGCACTTTCTCTGTTTGAGTTTTTTCATCCCAAACCGTGTAAATTTGAGCGAATCCTCCCGATCCTAATGGTTGAAGTGGAACATAGCGGTCTAACAACTCTAGCGGTGCGCCACAGCTGTTGCAAAATTTGTTGCCCCAAGGTTGGGGATAAGGACGTTGACAATCAGGATTTATGCAGTGAACCGCACTCTGAGTGATGTGGGACACAACCGCTACAATACAAAGGCTGAGTTGATTTTAACGTTTCTTGAGGTTTCCTGATTTTTAAATAGGCAAAAAGAAAACCCTCATAGATTTTATGAGGGAATTCGTTTATATTTACAACAGAATTTAAGGAAGGTGAAGTACACAAGCTAAGTCTCAAAGCAAGGTACAAAGCCTGTTTGACTTCTGACTTTTGTTAGCGGATAGCTAAGGTTTAGCCCATTCTGACTCCTGAATTCTGACTCCTGAATTCTGATGTACGTCAGCCCTTAATTGCGAAAACTTCTCTTGCTCTGTCTGTGCTTGGCAACTTCTTTGCGCTTGCGTTTTTCTAAGGGTGTTTCAAAATGACGATGCTTTCTCATGTCTGGAAAAATTCCAGCCTTGGAAACTTCTCGCTTAAATCGTCGTAAGGCTGATTCAATGTGTTCATTGTCGCCTACAATTACTTGGGTCATTATTTCTCCTACTAAGTTGACTTAACCAGGCGGGTACCTTACAAAAAAAAGACAGACTGTTGTTTGTCTGACCTTAAGACTATTGGTAAATTTTTTTTGTTTCCAAAGTTAGTAGCGTCCGCCGCGTCCGCCGCCGCCACCGCCGTATCCTCCGCCTCGGTTGCCGCCACCAAAGGAACCTCTGTCTTCCTTGGGTTTAGCTTTGTTCACTTTCAGATCGCGACCCATCCACTCAGCACCGTCGAGAGCTTCAATGGCAGCTGTTTCTTCCGCTTCAGTTCCCATTTCCACAAAAGCAAAGCCGCGCGGACGACCTGTTTCACGGTCAGTAGGTACTTGAACGCGCTTTACAGTACCATATTCTGCAAAAATACCACTTAAATCTTCTGATGTAACATCATAAGAGAGGTTACCTACGTAAATTGACATCAATTCTCTCCAAAATCATCACTGTGTAGAGATTTTAATTTCTCTGAGAAGTCTGTAAATACTAAAAGGAAGAAGCCTTTCAATACTAAAATCAAAGACATCACTAAATTAATTCTCCTAAATCTAGGATGACATAGGAGCCATCTCTCTGCATCCAGTTGATAGTTAACTAGTGATACGATCGCATTGACGCGATCGCCTGCCCCCATCTACCCTAAGTACAGCCCAACCCGAAAAAGGGTTGAAAATGAAAGAAAATGAATTCTGTAGGGTGATAAAGGAAATCAGACAGACAGGGGCACATCTTTGAATATCCGAATTGAACGTTTGACTGCATTAACCATGAAGCATTACTCCAAAATTTTAATACGAAAGCTAAAGTCAGGCAACAAATAAAGACTATTTCGGCTTGTATTTCTTTGGAGAACCTGCTATGCATGGGGCCAATCTAAAATCTAAAATCTAAAATCCAGAGTTGTTGTACCTTTCCAAGCTGTTTTCAATTCGGTTTCGACAACTTCAACGGCATCATCTTTGCCCAATCCCTGCAAACTTGCCTGCAAGCCAAATAGAGAACGGCCATTATGAGGATATTTTTCTAGATCAGCACGAAAGACTTTCTCTGCTTCTGTATAATCACCTTTAGCCAAAAGCACGCCACCCAAAGATTCCCGCGTCGGAAAGTACCAGTCTGGTGGTTCTACGTAATCAAGTGTATCTTCTGTTTCTACAGCTTTTTCTAGTAATTGAATAGCAGATTGATAATCATGGCTTTCCTTAGCAATTTTGGCATCTAGAACTTTTGAGGCAATGTCTAAAATGCGACCTGCGGGACTAAATCCGATAGTTGCTGCGGTGGAAATTCCCTGTTTGGCAGCCAGTAATGCGCGACTCTCACTGACTGCATCTTCAATTTTGCCTATGGTAGCCATAGCCATACCGCGAGCAAAATGCCAAAGTGCTGTAGTAGTGGGCAATTTAACATCTGGGGCAGGAGTTTTTAAGATGGCATCCCAGTCATGAAAGCGTGTCTGAATCAACATTTTGCTGCCCATAAATCCCTCAAGCATTGGTACGTAAGGGCCAATAGCAGTTATATTGGCGACTAATTTATCTGCGGCTTGGAGAGCATCTTCATATTTTCCTGCCATGCTGCTGGCCACCATGAGAAAATGGATGTTGTGGTTGTAGTACATCATGGGGTAAGTGCCCTGGACTTGATATTTTTTGATGTAAATATCATCTTGAGCGATCGCTTGCTCGTTTGCTTGCATTGCCCCTTCATAATCTCCCACACGAAAATAAATATGGGAAGGCATGTGTACTAAGTGTCCTGCTGCTGGCGCTAGGCTTCCTAATATTTTGGCACTCACAAGGGCGCGTTCTGGCGAAGGTGAGGCTTCCACCGCATGGATATAATAATGATTGGCTCCCGTATGATTCGGGTTACGTTTGAGAACAGATTCCAAAACAGCCACAATTTTTTCTGTATCTGGCTGTGGCTTACCATCTTTAGTCCAGTGCTGCCAGGGATGCAGATCCATCAAGCTTTCAGCGTAAAGCGTCGCCACATCCAAATCATCAGGATAACGCTCAACTAGGGTTTCCATTGCTTTTGCATAGTCTACCGCGAGTTGATACAAGTCTGCACTCGGATCTTGGGAGTAACGTTTTGCTAAGGCAGTAATGTAATCTTGTTCTTGGTTAGATGCTTTGCTGGCAAGTGCCAAAGCTTGCTGTACTGCTTGGTAAGCAGCTAATTCTCGGTCGGGGTCTATTGCTGAGTTAATATTGGGGCCTAAAGCTAGAGCAATACCCCAATATGCGATCGTTAAATGCGGATCGAGTTTGGCAGCGTGTTGAAAAGAACGCACTGCTTCATCATGATTGAAAGCGTAAATTAAATTTAATCCCTGATCGAAAAACTCTTGTGCTTGGGGATTAGCAGTGGAAACTGGATGGTGAATTGTGCCAAGTCCAGATATTAAGGTGTAGGACTGTCTTACTTGAGCGATCGCCGCAGTCGGAGCAACTAAAGATAGTATAAGCACCCAAACTATAAATAAGTATTTCATTCTTTTTATTCAAGCTCTTTTTTTATTAATATTCAAAAGCCATAGTTTCTCTAATGAGGCAATTTGTTTACTGAGAACAGCAGCACGGTGTTTCTTATAGATATTAAACCCTGCAAACACAATCATTGGAATCAAAATCGAAAATCCGATAGAAAGGTTAACAGATGCATCAGTTTGCATTTTGGAATCTATATATTGGAATTTAGAAGTTGGTTGAGTGGTAAAATTTGATTGCATAAATACCTTCATAAATATTGAAATTAAGAACTATAAACAAACATAAATACTTATTTATGCTGTATTTGTTCAGAAATTAGTTATAAGTTTTACTAGTGCAATCGGAAATAACTATCTAGATATACAAGCTTTCTTTCATGCTTTTCTTTGAAGTTACATATTTTGCACAAAGCCGCAGAGAAGTCTTTAGATTTCTCTGCTTTCTTGCACTAGCTAAACTACTCTTCAGTTAAAACCCGAAAAATTATGTCTATTTCTCTCTAAGATTTGTGACGAGATTCTTGTTATGCAAGCTAAGAATCTTGGAATATTTCTTTACATCTCAACTATTTGGTTGTACCTGTCGTTTCAAACATCCTTTGAAGCTAGGTTTGAGGTTAAATATCGCTCTATGTTTCAGTTTAATTTAGAGATGAGCGATCGCACTTTGCTAATGAGCATGAGAATCGAACCGCGAAGGACGCAAAGGGCGCGAAGGAAGAGAGAAGAAGGAGCGATCGCTGCTAAGATTTCAACTACAACTGTTGTGTGGTATCAGTTTAGCGTGATTTTGTGAGAAGGGGTGCGATCGCTAGCGATATGCTTCTCTTGAAAAGATTGTATAATTTTGCTGAATTCTTATTGTATCGGGATGACCTACACCTAAAGTAGATTCACAAATTGCCAAAGCTTGCTTAAATAGTGATTCGGCTTCGCTATAGCGTCCTGTAAATTTGTAGAGTGCTGCAAGATTGTTCAGGCTAA
>NZ_JAYGHE010000054.1:26527-55892 GCF_034931145.1 Nostoc sp. UHCC 0252
TAGCGACATCGGGATGTTCTAAACTAAGACGATTTTCAGCTACCTCTACACACTGTTGCAACCAAGGTTCTGTTTGCTGATAAAGTCCTTGACCTTGATAAAACCAGCCTAAGCCTGTAAAAGGCCAAGTTAAATCTTCGTCGCTGAGATATTGGGATAGGTGGGTTGCAACTTCTGCAAGGTGGGGGATATGTGGAGTGAGGTTAAAAATATCTTCACAGTTAGGCTGTTGAGAAATTTGCTTTGCCACCTCTACCATCTGTGCTACAAAAGCAGTTTTCACCTTATCCGCCTGACTTGACTCATCCAACTTCATTTGGAAAAATTGCCGAATCAGTGGATGTAAACGATATATTTCTTTACTTTGCCATTGTATTAAATGCAGTTTCCGCAACTCAGCTATAGCTTTCTCGTTGAGTTCTTGTTCTTCATCATCTTCTATCGCCTCAACAGGAAAAGGAATATCAGCCAAAGCATACAAACTCAGCCAACAGCCTAAGCGTTGTGCATTTTCATCCAACTGTTCCCAACTCAATGCAAAAGCTTCAGCAACGCCGTATTCATAACGCATCAATGAGTTTGCTTTGGCTACTGCTTCGTATTCCAGTCGCTTTTTCTCTAGCCGCTTCAGCAGTTTTTCCAGAGACAAATCCGGCATTGTATCCAGATATCGCCCCACTAACTCTAACGCCAAAGGCAAATATCCCAAGAATTTAGAAATTTCTCTCGCAATCCAAGGTTCGCTTTTAAGTCGTTCTCTGTCAACCAGCGATTTTAATAATTTCATCGCCGCCAATGGTTTGAGAACACCCAAAGGTAATTGCGGCAAAGTACTATCAAATTCCTGGCGCGTTGTCAGCAATACTTTAAACCGGGATGATTCTGGGGGTAGATAAGGCTGAACCTGTTTTTTGTAATCGGTGACATCATCAAACACCAGCAGTACTTCACCTTGTTGCCAATTCTGCCAGCAGTATCTCAGCCTATCTGCTAATTCCCAGTCGTCCGGTGCAATTCTGTTGAATTTCAATTCAGCAAATCTGAGAATCTGAATTCCGACATCAATTCCCTGTGCAGATAACCAGCAAACCCCACCTTGATAATTCTGCAAATGCTGTTTGGCGTATTGAGTAGCGAGTTCAGTTTTGCCGACTCCACCCATACCCGCCACAGCTACAATCGCAACTTGCCGAGATGTTTGTAATTGCTGGTGCAGTTTTTCTAGTTCCACCTCACGTCCCACAAATTTTTCAAATGGGACAGCAGGGGGAATATTTTGATGAATCTTTTTAATTGTGGGTTGGGCATCTTGCCTGCCATTATATTTTACTGTCAGGCAAGCCCGTAATTTTTCCAGCTTACCTCGACTGTTTGAAGTGGCTAATTCAGGATAACTCTTGGCGAACTTGTCATACACCTCAGCCATCCGCTTTTTAACAGCAGCAACACCGATGTTTAACTCGCTGGCAACTTTTGCCTCACTATTGCTTGATTTTTCAGTCTTCAACCGCTCTACAAAAGCTGCTTTTTCCTCCGAAGATAAGTCATGATTCGCGGCTTCTTGTTCTAGAAAATCACGCCATTGCATAGACAGCTTGTGAGATTTCTACTTAATTCTACTTAAGTTTCTACTTCTACGGAATCTCCTCTTCTTCTGGCAGAAATACCATTTGCATAGAAACATTTAGAAGAGGTTTAGCCATGAAAACTGCCTTAACAACTCCTGTCAACTCCAATCGAACCACCCAAACTTCGCAATTAATCCCCGCCTCGGCAACATCAGTGGAGAATCCATCTACCTGGATGCGGGATGGATACAGTCCGACTGAAATTATTCTGGCGGCGGCATTTTTAACTTCATTGTCGATTGGGGGAATTGCCTCTGTGATTGTGGCGATTACAGGTTTAGTTAAAACTCTAGTGCCTGTGATGGTACAGTCGGCAAGGGAAAATAATAAGTAGTCAATTTAGAGTTAGGGCGAATGGAATTCGCGGCTACACAAACAAAGTCCGCCTACGCGGACTAAGGAAAAATTGAAGGGTTGAAACCCACGGAGGTGCGTTTTGCCTGTGTAGACGCGGTTTCTAACCGCCGATTTAATTCACCATATCAGAGAACAAGAATTCTGCGTAGGCGTAGCCCCTCCTAGACATCGCAACTTGAGCCTTTTTACTTGAACGTTGAGCCTTTTTACTCGAACGTTGCACCTTTTTACTCAAACGTTGAGCCTTTTTACTCAAACGTTGAGCCTTTTTACTCGAACGTCGAGCCTTTTTACTCGAACGTCGAGCCTTTTTACTCGAACGTTGAGCCTTTGAACCTCAAATTTGGGATTTGGAACTCAAAACAGCCAGATAAATACTGTATTCATCCTGCCTTCTGCTTCCTAATTCTAAGGTGATTGATTGAACACCCACTTCAACCACTGCTGAAAGGAACTTATAGTATTCAAACGGTGGACTCCAGTAGCACGGGTGGCGGCGAGTCCATCAACGGCGACTAATGCAGCATATTGCAAGCCCAAAAAACTATCAACTGCGGCATAAGGGCCACCTAAAGTAATAGCCCCAGCAGCATACATTTGACCTTTGCCACTACGCATTTCTACTAGTTCAAAATTGTTCGCTACTGTCAATCGCCCCAAGTGATTCACTGGGAGATTGTAATGTTTTACCAAATCTGCTATCAGAGGATTAGCATCAACCTTGGCATCCAATCCAGTAGCATCAACAATAAAATCAGCTAGCAATTTCATTTCCCCGAAGCTTTGCTCTCGGATATGGGTAATAGTCCGGTTTTGGGCATCTCGTTCTACATCCAAAACCTCTCCAAAGGTAATTTGATACCAGCCTTCGCTGATGCCTTGGGCAGTAATTTGCTGCCAGTCCTGGCGGTCGGCGGTGGTTGTTCCACCCCAGTCTGCTAGTAAACGTTTGCGTTCATCGGGGGTAGCTTTTTCTAACATTGCCCGGAGTTCGCCGCCCCAACAGGCTTTAGGCCAGTTAAAGGGTTGAAATTCGTAATGATTTTTGACTAGGCGCTGGGTATTTTGAAATTTGTTGCCTTGAGGTTTTGGCGATCGCATTAAATGCAAAACTGCAATATTCCGATTTCGTTTTCTAGCTTCATAAATGCGCTGAATAATCCGCGAAGCCACAATTCCCCGCCCACGAATCAATACCGTACCACCTTGTCGTTCTAGTTGCTCATAAACATGATCGTGGGCTTCATAAGCATTGACGACAGATTTAAAATCTTGATATTTTTCTCTATAAGCTTGCAAATCTGGAAGAAACTGAATTGCTGGATATCCAGTAGCTAAATGTAAATAACGAGTAACTAAAAAAGCATAATTTCCTGGGGCGCGAGAATAGGCTACGCAATATCTGCCATCATCAGTTTTGCGAATTGCCCTAACTCGTCCATAGCGATAAATTTGATTCCAACCAATCCGCTTCGCCTCCCTATCTATGGAATGAAAGACATTACCCGCACGGGGTGTATAAGTTTCTGCAAATGTTGGTTCTGCAAATACTTGCCACAAATACTTGAATGCTGAGTTTATCTGTCCCTTGCTGCAATCACGCCAAGCCTCGCGCAAGGCATAACTAGGCCAGCCCCAAATATTATCAGGACAAGAGTCAGAATTAGAACGCAGTCTTTCATATAAGGGAATTTGCGAATTCAAACAAAGGCGTTTGTAACGGGCATAAGGTTCTGCTTCCAATCCCAAAGCTACAATTTTGTCAGCACGCACACCACTAAGTCGCAGCAAATCAGCCCAAACAAAGCTACCCAATCCCGCCCCAATCGCTAGATAATCGGATTCATCTACTGTTAGACCTGTAGCATAAAGCGCTTGCACGGCGACATTTTCTGCCTGAAATGCTAGTGGCGGGAAATTACTTGCCAAGGGCGTTAGGGGCTGGGCAACAGGCAATGTGGGGTCTGGAAGATTGGTATTGGCGTTGAAGTGAATCGTTGAAGGTGGGCTGGTATCTGGTTCAGAGACGTTAGCACCAAATTTCACTGTGATTACATAAGGGCCAATTTGCAATGTATCGCCATTAGCCAAAACACTGCGCGTTTGTGGTTTACCGTTGACATATACACCGTTAACGCTGCCTTGGTCGATCACCACTAGATGGTCTTGTTCCCAGTCAATTAGGGCGTGGTAGCGAGAAACTTCGTTACTGTTAAGCAGCATCCGAGAAACGCGCACTCCCCGGAGTTCGGCAGGTAAACGAGGGAATTCTCGACCAAAAGCGATCGGCATATTCAACCTTGGTTCTCGCCGTTCTCCCGTCGCTGGTTCTTCCCAACTCAATTGAATTTGTAAGTCATTTGTCATCAGTTATTCCCCTCTGCTCCCCTGCCCCTTTGCCCTTCTCTTTAACTACCCGGTGCTACTAACACACTCACAGCCGCAGCCAAAGATGTTCCACACCAATGACAACCAATTTGTAGATTCTCTCCTGGGGAAACTTTATGACATTTGGGGCATTCTAGACCATAAATTCCTAGCGGTGGTGCGGGAGGTGTTGGTGAATGGTGATGATGTCCGGGATGCGGTGGCATCAAAATTGTTGCTGGAATGCTGCCTGTGGAAACTTGAGTAACGTTGAGTTGTATTTGTCCCAAAGAGATACTAGTACCCTCTGTTAAAGGCATTTCACCTTGGACTAATTGCCGTCCATCGACAAGGGGGGGATTTTGCGATCGCAAGTTCCTAATATAAAAGCGCTGTTGCTGGTGATGAAAAAAGATTTCAACGTGCAAACCAGATACAGTAGGGTGACTCAGAACAATATCGCACCGGAGTGGATCACGACCAATGCGGACAGTACCAGGATTGTGACTTGGCTGTTGTTCGTAAATATTCTGAGTTTTATCTTGACCTGCATCGTGCCACTGTAAAGTTAGTGCGTTCATCAGAAAAATGGGTAGAAACCCCGTCCTTCTAGGACGGCTTTACATGGAATGTGGTAAAATGTGAGGTATGGAAAAAGCCTACCGCTACCGTTTTTACCCGGCTGCCGAGCAAGAACAAATATTGCACCGGACAATTGGTTGTGTGCGGTTGGTGTTTAACCGAGCATTGGCAGCGAGAACCAAGGCTTGGTACGAGAGACTTGAGCGAGTTGATTACGCTCAAACTTCCACCATGTTGACGCAGTGGAAAAAAGTTGAAGACCTCCATTTTTTGAATGAGGTTAGCTGTGTACCATTGCAGCAAGGATTGAGACATCTGCAAACAGCGTTTACTAACTTCTTTGCTGGTAGGGCAAAGTACCCTAACTTCAAAAAGAAGCGTAGTGGTGGCAGTGCAGAGTTCACCAAGTCTGCTTTCCGGTGGAAAGATGGACAAGTCTACTTGGCTAAGTGTTCTGAGCCATTGCCAATTAAATGGTCTAGGCAATTGCCCAAGGGGTGTGAACCCACAACCATCACAATTAAACTCGAACCCTCTGGACGGTGGTTTGTCAGTTTGCGGATTTATGATCCAACAAATGAAACCATGCAACCAGTTGATAATGCTGTGGGGTTGGATGTTGGGGTGAGTAGCCTTGTTACTATGAGTACGGGTGAAAAGATTGCTAATCCCAAAGCATTTAATAAGCACTACCAGAGTCTTAAAAGAGCGCAAAAGTCTTTGAGTCGTAAGCAACAAGACTCTCGCAACCGTGATAAGGCTAGATTCAAAGTTGCTCGGATTCAATCTAAAATTTCCGATGCAAGAATTGACCATTTGCACAAACTGACAACCCGACTGATTCGTGAAAACCAAACGATAGTAGTTGAGGATTTGGCAGTTAAAAACATGGTCAAAAATCCCAAGCTTGCCTGTGCCATCAGTGATGCTGCATGGGGCGAGTTGGTGAGGCAACTGGAGTACAAAGCCAAATGGTATGGTCGAACCTTGGTGAAGATTGACCGATGGTTTCCCAGTTCTAAACGCTGTGGTAACTGCGGACATATTGTTGAAAAATTGCCGTTGAGTATTAGGGAGTGGGACTGTCCCAACTGTGGAACACACCACGACCGAGACATCAACGCCAGTCGTAATATTTTGGCGGTGGGACACACCGTTACAGTCTGTGGAGCGAACATAAGACCTCTTGGGCATAAGTCTAAAGGGCAGTTGCAAAAAACCGTAAGGGAAGGAAACAGAAACTTAAGTCGTGAGTCTTAGGAATCACCGTACTTTTAGGGCGGTGAGGATGTCAATGTTCTAACTTCGTAAATCGTATTTAGCTACTTCAACTTTCTTCTGTGCGATTCCTAACATGATTGAGTCGGTGGAAGCAAGTATTTAGGAAAAACTTCAACAAGCTTTATTTCGCCGACGCTAATCTATCAGCGATGCGTGTAGTTTCTGGCAGTCGATATTTTGGCGTGCAGCGTAATACATAGTCAATTGCTGTGGGTAAACTAATGCGATGACCACTGGAGATATATAGAGGTTTTACCCCGGTGCGCGATCGCAAAACAACCCCAACGGTTTCATCCTTATATATCAGTGGTTGCGTGCTGCCTTTAGCTTCTGCCAATTCCTCATACTTACCTACCAACCTGGACTTAGCTACACCAATTGTCGGCATATCTATGAGTAACCCTAAATGGCTAGCTATACCTAATCTGCGAGGATGGGCAATTCCTTGACCATCACACAGGATAATATCTGGTGTTGTTTGAATTTTCTCCAAGGCATCGAGAACAGCTGGAATTTCCCGAAATGAGAGAAATCCAGGAACATAAGGAAAGGTCGTAGGGCGGTGTGCTAGGCTCGTCTCAATTACTTGTAAATCAGGAAAACTCAGTACTGCGACAGCCGCCCGGCTAATTGTTCCATCAGCTTCAAAACCCATATCTACTCCAGCAACGTACTGGATCGGTTCTTGTAGTTGATCTTCAGTAATTACTTGATCTCGCAGCTTTTCTTGGATAACTATGGCTTCTTCCAGCGTCGAAGGCCAAGCATGATCTCGATAAAACTTCATATTCAAAATGGGAATTAAATTGATTAATATTAATCCTGTTAATTTGGCAAGGGCAAAAACCGATGTTTATCCAGGGAAATATATTTTTTACAAAAGTCTATGAAAGACTATCTTTATACTAAATATTTTAACCTAAGTTAGTTGATATTTTGCATCATAATGTTACTTAAGGCTGTGAAGAGGGAATTCTAAGAATATAAGTTTATTTTTCTAGAGTTTCTCTCATAGTGGTTATGATACAGCCAAATATTCTGGAACTTGCAAAACAGGGAGATGTAGACGCGATCGCATCTCTAATGAACCGCCACCTGCACCCCAAAGGGATCACTGCAAACGTTGCCTTCAAAGATGCTTGCTTAGAGGTAAAGCTAGAATCTGACCAAGTACCAAATCAGCAAATTTTAGTTGCATTTATCCGCAAAGGTTTGACTGGTTTAGGGGCTGTATCTGTTGAAAGAGTGAAAGTTTACGGACAACAAACGGGTAAGAAGTTTCCAGCTTGGAGTAAAGAGTTTAATCTAGGCATAGTAGAAGATGAACTAGAAGCGCTAGATAATGAAGAGTCTTCTAGTGAACCTCAACTTCTAACTATTTTTATTAATTTAAGCGGCGATACAGCGCGGGGATTAACAAACCAAGACTTTGAATCTATTGCTAATAAAATAAGCTCTGATATTTTATCATCTTGTACTGACGTTTTTATTCAAAAAGTAAGTATTAGTAATGGTAGCTCTGTAATTACAAAGGAACGTTAATATTTAAATTTCCTGATACAGACATACATAGGCACAGATAAAAAGTTTAAATCTGGGGTTTTTATAATGAATATAATCAATTGAAACAAGTTTGATGTATAGGGATAAAAATGTTGCTTTTATGTATAAAATGGGAACCTTGAGATAGACGATAATTTATCATTTTTTTAGATTTATTAATTATGACGCAACCGAATCTTTTAGAACTTGCTAAACAGGGAGATGCACAAGCAATTGCTTCAGTAATAAATTACCTTTTGCAACCAAAAGGTGTTAGTGCAAAAGCAGTCTTGAAAGATAGCTGCTTACAGATAATACTTGAATCTTTTCAAGTACCGGAACAAGAATCATCAGTAACTTTTATTTATAAACTAATAATCAAGCTGGAAGCTCCATCTATTAAATATGTAAAAATATATGGAAAAAAGAAAGGACAAACCTCAGTAAGTTGGATAGATGATTTAAATTTGAATTCAGTAAATGATGAGACTAAAAAACATTCCAGTATTTTCGAACTAGCTAAACAAGGAAAATATGAAACCCTCTCTAAAATATGGCCAGTTTGGTTTCCTTATCCTAGTTCTTGGCTCAGGGCAATTATTCTAGTTCCCATAGCATTTCCTGGCACACGTTTAATAGTCTTTGGATTGGCTGGAGTTTTTATATCAGTTATTGGTAACAGCCCTATATTATTAATATTTTCTATTTTATTCGGCTTATTAATACCAACGGCTTTCTTAGCCTTTATCTATCATATTTTCTGGTTTATTTGGCAAAAGCCTAAATCATCTAATAAATTACCAAAATGGATGCCTACTTTCAATAGCTTATGGGCAGGTTTCTATGGCACATTAGTAATGGGATTATCTTTTATGCTAATCCTAACTATCTTTTCAGAATTAGCTTTTTCTAGTTGCAACTTTTACAATCAAATACCGGAATACTTCAATGGTTGTACGGGACATTTAACAGGACGTGCAACAAACGGAATTTTTTACAGTATTGAAAATAATGATTTTTTGAGTCAACGTTGGTTCATGATTTGGATCTTCACTGCCGCATACCTATATCAATTAGAACATTTGGTAATAAAACGCTTCATTCCTAAGCTGAAAGTTCTATTACAAAGCTTGCAAAGTAAACCTAAGAGCTACAGTGTTGATCGCACAGATTTAGAAATTGACAGATTACGTGGTGATATGGGTCTAACCCAAATCAAAAAAGGCAAAAAACAGCATTTACTCATAAAATCACTATCACAATATCATTACCAAACGCCTAAAAATTTAAATAAAAAGCTGCTGATAATTATGTTCATTCCCTTGGTTGCAATCGGAATATATTTATTAGCAACAATTCCAAAAATGGAAGAACAGTCAACAAATTCTATAACTTCTCAAGTTAGTTCGCCAACTCCATTTTCAGCAGCACTCATACCTCAAGCTGATACATTTCGAGAAGCAGTAAGTAAAGCAATTAATGCCGCTAACCTTACTCAGTCAGCAAAATCTCCAGATGAGTGGAAAACAGTTGTGAGTCAGTGGGAAGCTGCGATCGCACTTATGAAAACTGTGCCATCTTCCAGCCCAAATTATGCAATCGCTCAACAAAAAATCATAGAGTATCAGAAAAATATTAACTACGCTCAGAAAAATGCCGTCGGTGGCAAGTAATGCGATCGCCCCTCAAAGCTAAACTAGAAAAAACAGCGCGATACCGACAGTAAGCTACGTTAACGCTGACAAAAATTACTCAGATTCTTCATCTAAATAAGATTGGCGACTGTGGCGAACATGAAGAATTGCGACAATATCTTCTTCAACAACAAACAAAACTCGATATTTTCTTCGTTTTCCAACCCAAAGTTGCCGAATTTCACGACCAACTACTGCTACTTCTGGCGCTATGCTACAGCGATTAGGAAATTCTTGAAGCGAAGCGATAGCGTCTTGAAGTTCGTAATACCAGTTGTTGGCTACTTCATTCAGCACTCAGATTGTCGCACATCCAACGATAGGACATTTCGATTTCTTGAAAAGCGGTGGGTTGAATAAGAACTTGGTAACTCATGGGCGAGGCGGAATGCCAAATTTGTGTTGTAGGGTTGCCAAGGCTTCCTCGGCAGGAATTCCTTCACCCTGCTCAAACTCATCTAGTCCTTTACGAATACCTACTATTGTTTCTAAGTAATCAATGCGTTCTAAGAGTTCTCTGTATGTGGCTAGGGGCTGGTTTGGGGCTGTTTTGAGTGATTTCAAAAATTCAAGTAGATCCTCTAGCAGTTCGTTTGGAGTGTTGTCAATTTCTTGTAATAGCAATTCTTTGATCGTCATTACAGTTAATAGATGAGATTGATGCTTCTAGTATAGCGATCGCACCTCAAAGCTAAACTAGAACAAGGAGTGCGATATTCCGATCGCTAACGAGGATAAACTATCATGCTTAATGGACTCAGGCAACACGCGATCGTCAAACCTGAATATTCTATTTCTCTCTGCGTGAGCTTTTCATATATTTGATCGATAACGCTAAAATTATAAATGCTATTCAAGGCGTAGACTTCTACCTCCATACCAACATCTGGATCTATGCTTTAGAAGGATATCCAGTTAATCCCCCCTAGCTAAAATTGATAATAAAAGTAATTTCGCCCCCGAAGCCAATCATGACAGAAGGAAAAACGCGGCGTAATTTCCTAATTACCAGCATTGCTGTAACTGGAAGTATTGTGGCAACTAATGCTTTACAGCAAAATAGTACTAA
The DNA here is from genome assembly GCF_034931145.1 of Nostoc sp. UHCC 0252. Classification (NCBI taxonomy): domain Bacteria; kingdom Bacillati; phylum Cyanobacteriota; class Cyanophyceae; order Nostocales; family Nostocaceae; genus Nostoc; species Nostoc sp. UHCC 0252. The sequence continues at coordinate 37,048 of NZ_JAYGHE010000054.1, forward strand.
CACCGCAACACCGCCAGCAACTATGCCAGAACGGGTGTTGGGACGCACGGAAGTAAAACTCCCGATCTTCGGGTTAGGAGGAGCAGGACAAACCCCGTTATCCTGGGAAGGAAAAGAGGGTGATGCTACAGCAATTATTCAAAGAGCGCTGGAACTTGGCATCCGCTACTTCGATACAGCCGCTAGTTATGGGCCCAGTGAAGATTATTTAGGCAAAGTGCTACCACCCCATCGCTCAAAGGTGTTTTTAACAAGCAAGACGGATCAAAGAGATCGGGATGGAGCTTGGCGAGAATTAGAGCGATCGCTAAAACGTCTCAATACAGATTATCTCGATTTGTGGCAGTTGCATCACGTTTCTTTTTCTGAAGAACTCGACACCATTTTTAGTCCATCTGGCGCAATTAAAGCTTTAGAAGAAGCCATAGAACAAAAACTGGTGCGCTTCGCAGGTATTACCGGACATCACGACCCTCAAGTGATTGCCGAAGGATTACGTCGCTATCCTTTCCACACTACACTCATACCTGTGAATGCTGCCGACAAACACCACCCACACCCATTTATTCCGGTGGTTCTACCAGTTGCTCAAGAAAAAAATGTTGGTGTGATTGCGATGAAAGTCCCGGCTTATGGTCGGCTATTTAAACCAGGTGGATTGACAGGTATGGAGCAAGCTTTAGGTTACACAATGTCTCAGCCCGGAGTACATTGTTGTGTAATTGCCGCACAAACTATTGCACAATTAGAGAGCAATGTCAAGACAGCGTGGGCTTTTGTGCCTCTTAAAAAGGAAGAATTGACTGCGATCGCTCAACGCACTGCTAATATCTGGGAAGATAGTACATTCTTCCGTGCTTGGACTTAGCCCAACCTTGCACATATTACAAAGTGTATTATTAGTCACGCTGATAATATTGCTCCGCTTGCGACATCTTAAACTGTAGTAGTTTCTCGTCTCCCAACTTGTATCGCAAACTCGGCTTAAAAGGCGAAATATTCAAACTACGAATAATTTCACCCGCCACAGCTTTGGCTAGTAGCGGTGGTACAGAGTTACCAACTTGCCGAAATCCGTGCCATTTGGTTACATGAAATCTAAACCAATCGGGGTAAGAATGTAATCTCGCCGCTTCCCTAACTGTAATACAACGAGGCGTAAATGGATGAATTGGTCTAGGAGATGTGAAAGAACCTCTATACTTATCTGTTCCGGCTCTTAAAGTATTGCAGACACCACCAGGATGTAGTTTATGAAAACGACTAATTTTTTCTCTTTCACCTTGTTCAGTTTCCTGAAAACGTTGAATAGTTTCCACAGAATGTTTTGTTCTTAAACTTGAAGAAAGGATTCGCAAATCATATTCACGTTTATAAGAATAATCATTTTTTAGACATTTAAGACCGCGAAGTACACGAGCATAATTACTAGGCTTTTCGTATTCTCCAACAACCCAATCTCTTGTTACTAACTCAGGATATTTTTCTATTTTTGGTAAATCTTTAATTGCATCCCATACTGTAGGACTGAAGGGGATATCAGATAGTTTTTTAGAAGTTAAATTATTTGGTAACGCTGGTTTTGTAATCGGCTGAGGATATTTCGGTAATTCTACATCTTCCCTTGCACCTATGAGAAATAATCTCTCACGTGACTGTGGTACTCCGTAATTTGCAGCGTTGAGAATTTGGTAATTTTCTTCTACTTTATAGCCGTAAATTTTAAACTCACTAATTAGAGATTGGAGGATTTGTTTCTGTTGACCAACTGTGATTCCCCGAACATTTTCCATTACAAAAAATTTCGGTTTTAGCTCAAAAACGAGTCGATGAAAGTGAAATACCAAAGAATTTCGTGGATCGTCAACAACCCGTTTACCAATTAGAGAAAACCCTTGACATGGTGAGCCACAAATTACCACATCAATTTCGCGATCGCCAATTTTAGAACGACTCCTAATTTCTTCACCGGTTGTATCTACAACACTCTTACATAACACTGAGCAATAAGGAAAGTTAAACTCATGTGTTGCACAGTGGATAGGGTCAATTTCCACAGACGCTAGCACGTCAAAACCAGCTTGTTCAAAGCCAAGAGTCATACCACCCGCGCCAGCGAACAAATCAACAGCGATCGCTCTTTGTTTTCTCATCTCATAAGCCATGAAACCTTTATATATTTGGTCGCATTTGCAAAATTTCTTGAGCAGCGCGATCGCACACTCCAACTTCTCCTAAACTCTGCCGCATTTCTTCATAATCTAGCAAAGTTTGCTCTCTGCGACTGGGATTGAGTAGCAGTTCCATCGCGGCTTGGATAATATTCTCTGCTGTGGCTTGCTCTTGTAAAAATTCTGGCACAATCGGCTTCATCACGACTAAATTAGGTGGCGATGCGAAGGTTATTGAACCTTTGAGGATTTTCCGAGCTATCCAAGCAGTTAGGCGACTGAGGCGGTAAACTACAACTTGGGGCACATTTAATAGAGCAAGTTCTAAATTGACAGTACCAGATTTACTAATGGCTAAATCAGCCGCAGCAAAAACTTCCATTTGTTGACCTGATAGAACTGTCGCCCGTAAACCGTAACGCTCAATAGCCTCCTCAATTGGCTGTCTATAGACTTCCAAAGATAGGGGAATCCAGAAATGAACTTCGGGTAATTTAGCTTGAATAGTTTGGGCAGCTTGAAAAATAATTGGTAAAAGATATTTTAATTCTTGGCGGCGAGAGGCGGGGAGAAGTGCGATCGCAATTTGTTCTGGCGGAATCCCCAATGCTGCACGCGCAGCTTGGTGACTAGGAGCGTCTTGCATTCGGTCAACTAAAGGATGCCCTACCCAAGTAACTTGTGCCCCTTTCTCACGAAAGTAGCGGGCTTCTTGTGGGAAAATTGCCAACAGCTTATCCGTAAAACCAACAATCCGGTTAGTTCGACGCAAACTTAATGACCAAGCCCACTCTTGAGGAGCAATATAATACACCACAGGCACATCTGGTAACTGCTGTTTCATATAAGTCCCAATTTCCAGATTGGGGGTCATATAATCGATCAGCACCACTAAATCAGGTGGATTTTGCTTTAGAGAAGCGATCGCCTGACGTTGCACCTGGAGAGTCGGTAAAATATAGGGCAACCCTTCTAAAATACCCATTGAGCCAATACCACTAGTATTGCCCAGCAGAATTGCCCCAGCCTCCACCATTTTTTCGCCACCCAGCGCTACAATCTCTAATTCCAACCCAATCGCCACAGCTTGACGCTTCAGCGCTGTAATTAGCAGCGACCCTTGTAAATCGCCAGAGACTTCGCCAGTGCTGATAAAAATCCGCATTTGATAATTGGTAATGAGTAAAAACTTGAGAATGAATAGGTAGAAGTTAGGAGTTAAGAGTGAAAAATTCAACTCATCAACTCATAACTCATAACTCCTAACTCATAATTCACGATTCATCACTCGCGCCTTTTTTCCCCTTACCAGGAATCAAACCACGTCTTCCTGGCATCTGAGAAAGTAACAGGAAGCGACGCAGATGTTGTAATTGTTCGCTATCCCCTAACAGTTCGAGCTTTTCCAAGGCATCCTTAAAAGACAAATCAGAACGGTAGAGAATGCGGAAGGCTTTTTTCAGCGCAAGCAAATCTGCTGAGTCCATCCCAGACCGTTTGAGTCCCACAAGGTTAAGGGTTCGCACTCGCGCCGGATTTCCCTCTACTAACATATATGGGGCCACATCTCGGTCAATACGTGCCATGCCTCCCACCATTGCCTGTCTACCAATATGCACAAATTGATGAACACCTAAAACCCCACTTAGCCTAGCGCGTGACTCTATATGCACATGACCTGCCAACGCTACAGAGTTAGCAATCACCACCTGGTCTTCAATCACGCAGTTATGAGCCACATGGACATAAGCCATTAGTAAGTTCCCATCGCCAATTACCGTTGCTTCACCAGCACCGGTAGCGCGATTAATGGTAACGTACTCACGAATTAAGTTGTTATCACCAATTTTGACCCAAGTTGGTTCTCCCACAAACTTGAGATCCTGGGGTTCCATGCCGATGGCTGCACCTGTAAAAATCTGATTTTGCGCCCCAATTTCACAAGGCCCCTCTAACACAGCATGAGCGCCGATAATTGTTTCAGGGCCCACTTTTACATGCGCTCCAATCACAGCATAGGCACCGACTTGCACTGTATGGTGGAGTTCCGATTTCGGATGAATTACAGCAGTTGGATGAATTAGCGTTTTCAAGGGTGAATCTCCAGAACTGTCTTGATAAGTCAGCGCCAGATAGGGTTTCTGAGGTAGCTTGCTACTCTCTAATTAAGAAAGTTGTACAGACTGCCGTCCCATCAAGGCGACTGGTAGAGCATTAAGTATTTCAGTGAACGAAAGTGTCGGGCAAAGCAAGTTAAGTGTGTTCGAGTAGCATCTCGTAAAGAGGGAGTCGAAAATCAAGAAATTATCAAATGCTGTTGTGGATTTTTTTTAACTGTTATCCTTTATCAGGATTCAGTCAGGGCATTTCACGGCTATACCCACACCACGAAAGCAAACTTTTAGTTAACTAGAGAGAACATTAATTCCCCTTCACAAGCAAGTTGACCATCAACTTCGGCACGACCTTGCATCTTACCGAAACGACGTTGTTTTACCCATAACAGTTCCACCGTCATTACTAGTTGATCCCCCGGTACAATCTGGCGGCGAAAGCGAACTTTATCGATACCAGCAAAGACGAATAGCCCGCCTTCGACTGAAGACATTTGAGTAAGAACAATGCCCCCAACTTGTGCCATTGCTTCCACAATTAGCACCCCTGGCATCAGTGGACGACCGGGGAAATGTCCTTGGAAATGGGGTTCGTTGATAGTAACATTTTTAACCCCAACAGCTTTTTTACCTGGAACGTAGTCAATTATTTTGTCTACAAGTAAAAATGGGTAGCGGTGAGGTAACAATTTCTGAATTTCTTCAGAGGTGAAAGTTGTTTGAATCTCAGATATGATTGTAGTCTCATTTATAGCCTGTGGTTCGGTAGATGTAGTCGTATCGATGGTATTCACTTCAGTGAGAATTGACATTGGCCGTGTGGTTAATTTTTGATCTGAAAGTTGAGCAGGGAGGCGTATATCGAAAGCCTTAATAATCCAAGATTTTAAGCTTAGAGCAAATCTAAAATCTAAAATCCCAAATTTAAAATTTTCTGAGCCAGTTGAATGTGTAAATTGTGGCTGGCTTTATACGCTAAGAAATGAGCAAGAGGAAAAGTTCCTAGTAAACTTAAATCTCCTACTAAATCCAAGATTTTATGACGGACTGGCTCATTTGCAAATCTCAATGGAGGATTTAGCCAACCTTCTGGCCCGCAAACGAGTGCATTATCCAAACTGCCACCTTTAATTAACCCTGTTTTTTGCAAGTGTTCAATTTGATGCAGCAACCCAAAAGTCCGGGCAGGAGCAATTTCCGTCGCAAAGCTAGCAGAAGCTTTTTCTAGTTCAGTGGTTAGTGACCAACTATGCCATTGATTACCAATGGCAGGTAGGTCAAAATCAATACCGTAACTAAAGCGAGTTTCTGGTGCTGGAAGGGCACAAACAAAGGCATCCCCTTGATTGATCCATAAGGGTTCTGTAACAGCCAAAGGATTTTGGTTGTTAACGGGTTGTGATACTAAGCCTACTTGGGCAATGTGGGCTGTCCATACACTTGCCGAACCATCCAAAAGTGGGACTTCTGGCCCATCAATTTCAATCCGGGCATTATCCACGCCCATCCCTGAAAGTGCTGCCAATAAATGCTCTACCGTGCGAACAGATACCTCGCCCTCGCCCAACTGGGTTGAAAGAACAGTGTGGCTAACTGCCGTAACTTGGGCTGGAATGATCGGCAAATCCGATAAATCCACCCGTACAAAGTAGCGTCCACTTCCTGCCTCAGATGGTAATACCCGCACCTGGGTATTCACACCGCTATGCAGCCCCACCCCTGTTTGGGTGATTTCGGCTGCTAGAGTGTGCTGTCGCATAGCCAAAAAGTCAATATATTTTGTTTTGTATTGTTCATCGTCTGTTTTGGTAGAATCCCTGATATTCCCCTCAAAAATGTCATTAATCCCTTTATCGGAACAGTATTGAGGTAAATGTAAAAATTAGCAAGCTAATCCAGAAAAGTTAATTGTCATTTGTGCTTTGTCCTTTGTGATTCACCAATGACCAATGACTAATGACCAATGGCAAATTAAAACCTTTCGCCAATACCAAAATTAATCCGACTATCTCCGTCATCGTTGATACCGTAGTCAATCCGAATTGGCCCTAATGGAGACTGGACGCGAACGCCAAGACCATAACCGTAGCCACTACCATTTTTATTTAATACTTCAGCCGTCCTAGTACTAGTTCCCAGGTCACTGCCAAGATCAAAAAATAGTGCGCCACTGACTACTGAAAAAACTGGAAACCGATACTCAACTGATGCTTGCACGTAAGAGCGTCCACTACTTAATGCTCCTTCTTCATAACCTCGAACGGAGTTACTACCGCCGATGGTAAAGGCTTCGTAGGGAGGCAAGTCACCAAGGATGGTTCCTGCTTGCAGGTTAAATGCTAAGGTTTGTGCCCCTTTAGTAAGGTTAATCAATTGGACAGGTAAATATTGGCTGTAACTACCCCGCAATCTGGTAAGAAGAATATTGCCTTGTCCGATGGGAACTGACTGGTCTACCCCAAAACGAAGATAAGAACCGCTAGTAGGTTGCAACGGGTTATTACGGAGATCGCGCTGTGCCCCTAGTTGCAATAGTAGCAAATCATCTTCACCTGAACTAGATAAAGTAAGTGGAATTTCTTCGTTGCCAATGCGGTTCTCATCCTCGTCAAACACCCCTCCTGTTCTTCTGAGATTGCCATCGGCATCACGGGCGGAAACTCGTTGATACTGTAAACCTGCTGAGGCTGTCCAAACAGAACTTTTGTAGGGATTGGCGGAAAGAGGCCGGGTAAAGGTGACACCGCCACCTAGACGGAGAATACGGGGGCGATCCTGATCATCTGTATTAGTGGGATCATTTGGGTCAAACGTCCTAATATCTCGATCGTCGCCATCAAAAATCAATGAAATAGAACTGCGGCGAAAAATATTGGTTGTATAAGAAGTCCGGTAAGGATCTCCCGCAATCCAGGGGTCTGTGAACCGCACATCAAACAGCAGTTCTCGTTCTCCCACCTGCACTTCTGCCCCCAGCTTTTGGTTCCTACCGTTCAGGTTTTGCTGTTGATAACTAACTGTTCCAAAAAGTCCGCTAGCAGAACTAATCCCTGCTCCAGCCGCAATAGAACCACTACTGCGTTCAGCTACATTCACGACTACATCCACCTTGCTGGGGTCAGTACCAGGGTCAAGAGAGACATTCACATCTTCAAACAGTCCCAGTCCATACACGCGCTGTAAGTCTCTTTGCACTGTGTTGCGATTGAATACTTGTCCTGGCTTTAATTCCACTTCTCGGGTAATGATGTACTCTTGTGTCCGTCCCCGAATTGGTTGTCCCTTTTCGTCTGTTTCCTGACCATCTTTATTGCGGAACCGGACTCTAATGTTTTCTACTACCCCTTCTGCTATTTGCAAGGTAACAACTCCGTTTTCAGAGACTTGGGGCGCTCCAATTACATTGGCTAGCACGTAACCTTGGTCTTGATACCGCTTGTTTAGCTGTTTGATACCTTCCTGCAAGTCGCGCAAGTTGAGAATCCTACCATACTGCTCCTTAAATACTTCATCTACAGTATTAGCTGGCAGTACAGAAGCAACGCCAGTGCCAGGATTGGCTTGCACTTCTACTTTGCTAAGGACGGGGTTAGGCTGTACAACAAAGCTGACCCGCACTCCCAAAGGAGTATCTTCTGGGGATGCTTGGACGTTGGAGAAAAAGCCAGTACCAAAGATGGCGTTAATATCTTCTTGCAATTGGCTGCGAGTTGTTGTTCGTCCTGGTTGGGTACGAATTACTCTGTAAACTTGTTCTTCCAGTTCTGGTGATAGTTGCCCAGCCTGGGATCTAATGAGTACTTCCGACACAAGTACGCGGGGATCATTGGCTTCTGGGGCTGGGCTGGGTTGAGTATTTTCTGGAATTGTCGGCGGGTTAACATTCTGCGGACTGGGTGTAGCGCCTGGGTTTGGGGCAGGTGTTCGTTGTTGACCATCTGGAAATGGAACATCTGGAGTTGTGGGTAATATAGGTTCCGTTGTCGATGGATTAACATCCTCTGGGACTGGAGTTGTCTCAGGAGTTGGAGAAGGCGTTAGTGGTTGAATTCCTGGTGGTGGAATGTCTGGCGCGGGAAAGGGCTGTTGAGTCGGGTTGGGATTGATTTGAGGTGTTTGTTGTGCAGTTTTTGGCGTTGTGGAGCTTGGCACTATTACCTCTGGTGTCACGTTCGCTGCTGGATTAGCAGGGTAAACTGCGACAATGCGGGATTTCTGTTCCTCTATAACTGCTGGGAGATTAGATCGAATTTCTAGACTTTTACTAGAGCCAAGCTGACTAGTGTTCTTTTCTGGCTGCTGATTTGTTTCTAGTGTCAAAACTTCTGTTGTCTGTTTTGAATTGTCGGCGGTTTCTGCATTTGCACTCAATGAGCCGCCCAAAGGGGCTGTAATTGCTACTACTGCCAGCAATACGGGAGATAAACGCATTTTACTTATGATTCCTCTTCACGACCACACACACCATTACAAGGCAATAATGCCCTCATGCCAAAGGTAAAATTCAAAATATAATTTTTTTCTTTTGCTTTTTTACTTTACAAGGCAAAAGGCAAAAGGCAAAAGTTAAAATATAATTGCTGCTTCTGACCTTTTGGTTTTTACCAGTTTAAGTTGTACCTTCTACTGCTTTTAGCACTCTTTGTAAAACCTCCTGGTACGCATCTTCTACATTTCCTAAGTCTCGGCGAAAGCGGTCTTTGTCCATTACCCGGCGGTTTAAGTCCTCTTCTGCGGTATCCCACAAACGGCAGGTGTCGGGGCTAATTTCGTCTGCCAAGAGCAACTGCTGTTGTGAGTCCAAACCAAACTCTAGTTTGAAGTCTACTAGGGTAATGCCGCATCGTTGCCAAAATTTATTGAGAAATTCATTGATTTGCAATGCTAGATGTGTAATTGCATCTACTTGTTCCGCAGTAGCTAGTTCTAGGAGGTAAAGGCGATCGCGTGTTAACAAAGGATCTCCTAACTGATCGTTTTTATAATAAAACTCAACCAAAGGCTGTTTCAGAATTGTACCCACTGGCAAGCCTGTTTGTTGAGACAAACTGCCAGCTGCAATATTTCTGATTACTACTTCTAAGGGTAAAATCTTTACTGCCCTAACCCGCATCTGATTTGGACTTGGGCTGTCGATAAAGTGAGTCTTTATACCATGAGCTTCCAACAGTTTAAAAAGCTGGCTGGAAATACTACAGTTAATTTTTCCTTTTTCTTGGATACTGCCACGTTTTTGGGCGTTAAACGCCGTGGCATCGTCCTTAAAATCAGCCAACAAGACTTCAGGATCGTCCGTTGTATAAAGAATTTTTGCTTTGCCTTCGTATAACTTGGAATTAACAGACATGGTGGCAGGTAAAGTTCTAGGCTATGGACGATTTTTGTGGTTTCGGGTCTCACTATTTTATCTTTAGTTAGTGAACTATTCGCCATCAGTGATTTTTTAAGGAAATGCAAGGACGGGGAGCATTCAGTAAAGGAGCAAAGAGGAATAACCAATGCCCGCTTATCTCATTAGCAGTTGACAAATATTAACAACCAAATATCTAACTTTTAACAGAGGACAATTAACCCTGTCGTCCATTATGTTCTTCTCAGTATTATTCCTGTCAAAATTATATCGATTTTTATTACAGATTTTTTAAGGATATATACGAGTATGTTTTAATGTTTTTAACTCAGGGTTTAGACTGAAGTTAATTACAATTTCAACTGCATAAATTAAGATGAGATAATTGACAACAAGGAGGAAAATTAAATATTCCCTTTAATCACTTTCGCAAAAGCTTGTTTTTGTAACATTTATAACAAAAGGACTTCAAGCTTAAGCCTCTAGCCTCAAAATCTAAATCAACTAATTCCTGCATCATAAATTAGAAAAGGAGTTGAATGGTTTGATTTTCCGCAGACTGACGAAAGTAAAGCTAAAGGTAGCTAGTGATTCCGCTTCAGACATTCAAATAAAAAGTGAATTGAATAAATGGACAATAAAATAGTGAACAAGGATGATTTTCTCTACCCTCGTGGTCGCTACTACGGCCAGGTAAAGCCAGAAAACTTGGTTTTTAATGCGAATCTACAGGAATTTGCTCAACGGGTAAGCTATATTTGCAACTTAGAAACAGGCGGAAAACTGCCTCCAGGTGTAGCTTATGAACAAATAAAGGAGCTATGGAAACAGTTGAAGCACTCAAAAAAAGAGCTGCGAATTGGCGAAGACCCGTTTCAAAATGACCAAGGGGAGACTCAAGGTTGAAGGGGGCAGGGAGCAGGGAGCAGGGAGCAGGGGGCAGGGAGCAGGGGGCAGGGAGCAGGGGGCAGGGAGAATGACCAATGACCAATGACAAATAACTAAATTACTTAGTAAGCATTTTCCAAATACCATCCCATGACTCTGGAGGAGGCTTTTGTAAGTAATTAGATGCACGTTCTAGATGAATATCAACAGCTTGGTCTTTGGGTTGGATACATTTGGCGGCTTCAAAACAAGCGATCGCTTGTGAGAAATTGCGCGATAAATAAGCAGCGCGTCCAGTATGATAGTGATACAAAAACTCTTGAGTGTTAGCGTCTAGAGGAATGGTGCGATCGCTAATTAACTCGTAGATATTTACAGCTTGGTGTTTCCCTTTGACTCGGATTTTATCTAACTGGCGCACCCAAATGCGATCGCTGCACATTAGGTAAGTAAATTCACTTAAGATAATATCACAATTATATTCCTTGTTTTGTCAATTGTTGAGAAAATATCACCTTTTGGTAGTAATCTTGTAGCTGCCTAGTAGCAGCTGCCCAACCCCAATTTTCTGCTTCCTGGCGAGCATTTTGACGCATGATATCTCGTTGTTCTTTTTGTTCTAACAGGCGAATAGTAGCAGCTAAGGCTCCTTGAACATTTGCTGTAGGCTCAAAAAGATATCCATTTACCCCATCTGTCACAATATCAGGAATTCCCCCTGAACGGGCTGCTACTACCGGACAGCCAGCAGCCATCGCTTCTAGAAGTACTAAGCCTAGTGTTTCTGTACGGGAAGGGAAGATAAAGGCATCAGCACTGGCAAAGGCAGAACCTAATTCTTGCCCCATGAGATACCCAACAAAATAAGTATTTGTGCCAGCAAAGTGTTTTTCTAGTGCTTGACGGTGTGGGCCATCCCCAACCAATGCTAACCGCGCTTCGGGAATTGCTTCTAAAATTGGTTTGATGCGCTCAATTTCTTTTTCAGCCGAAAGCCGCCCAACGTAAAGTAGCAATGGACTTTCTGGATGATTTTGTGATAGACGCGATCGCATCTCTACACTAGCTAAATCGGGATGAAATAATTCCGTATCTACCCCGCGCTGCCATAAATCTACACGTTCAATCCCGTGTGCTGTCAGTTCCTCTACCATTGCTGTGGAGGTACACAGATTCAAAGCTGCTTGATTATGACCACCTTTCAGCAGTTCCCAAAGAAAACCTTCCAGCATCCCCAAGCCGTAATGATGAAGATATTGGGGTAAATGCGTATGGTAAGACGCTACTAAGGGAATTTTGAGGATTTTGCTGTAAAATATGCCAGCTAAACCCAAAACGGCTGGATTTACGACATGAATCACATCTGGCTTGAACTCTTCTAAGGCATACCCAATGGCTGGGCGCGGAAGTGCCATTTTCAATTCTGGATACAATGGCAAAGGAAAGCCAGTAATGCCGTAAACTTTAGCGCCTTTGTGTTCAGTGATGCCTCCATCAGGGGCAATTACCAGCACTTGATTACCACTACGCTGTAAATGGTCAACAGTATGACGCAGGCGCGTTACAATGCCGTCAACCTTGGGTAAAAAGGTTTCGGTAAATAGAGCAATTCTCATATAAAACTATTCAGTCCAGGCAGATAATCTCAGCTTTGCTTGCGTTTCGGTATCAAACACAGAATAGACTCTCTCCTGTGGTGTAATCAACTCTGCACAGTCAGATTTAATATTTTGGCGCTGTTTTTGTACAAAGTCCGAGATGTCCTCAATGTTCACAATCCAATCTTTGGCATAAGCAGCTAGCATTTCACCACGCAATCCTAACTGAATAGCGCGTCGTTCTAATCTTGCCCCGGATGGATGATGGTCTGGATCCCATTGTAGGCGGACTTGCGATCGCTTCAATGCTTTTTGCCATGCACTTTCATCGGGATAAAGTTCTGGAACGTAGCTGGAATGAACAGCCGCCGCTAAAATTTCTTCAATTGCCGAACGCTTAATCCGAATAGCTAACACGACCTCTTGCTCACTTTTTGTACCCCATCCAGAACGATACATCATCCAGAGGAAGTTAGTTTTGATCCAACTCATGCGGTCAAAACTAAACTCACCACCAAAATAACCGTAGGTGGCGGCGAAGTTACCAATAGCTGGACGATACGCAGGGTAAACAACAATTGAATGGTCGTCATATTGTGCTAATATATGACGACCATTTTTTGGCCAATTACTGACTTGAGTTAAATAAGGTTCTGTTATCAGCCGCACGCAGAGTTTACCCTAATTTCTGTGCCAAGAGACTTTGGGCAGAATTTGCTTATTATCAACTCGTTTCTGATACTTAATGGCAAAGTTTAACAGAGAATCGAGTAGAGAATCAGAGAGCAAGTGAGGCTGTAAACCTAAATCAAGCAATTTAGTGTTTTTAGCGTTGAAGTAATGTTCTTCTTTCTCAACTCTGGGATTATCTAAGTGATTGATTTCTACCTTCAATCCCATAGCATTACCAGCATTTTTCACCATCAATGCCAACTCACCGACGCTGAATTGTTCGGTAAATTGGTTAAATACGCGGAATTCACCAGCTTCGGCAGGGTTAGCGATCGCTAATTCTACACATCTGACTGTATCCCGAATATCTAAGAACCCGCGAGTTTGTCCACCTTTACCGTAGACAGTTAACGGATGTCCAATTGCTGCTTGAATACAAAAGCGGTTTAGTGCAGTACCAAACACACCATCGTAATCCAGCCGATTAATCAATAGTTCGTCCATCCCCGTTTCTTCGGTTAAGACACCATAAACTACACCCTGATTTAAATCAGTTGCCCGCAATCCCCAAATCCGGCAAGCAAAGTGGATGTTATGACTATCATGGACTTTGCTTAAGTGGTACATCGAACCAGGCTGCTTGGGATAAGGTAGGGTATCCTTGCGTCCATTGTGTTCAATGGTGATATACCCTTCTTCGATGTCGATGTTGGGTGTACCGTATTCGCCCATCGTCCCCAGCTTCACCAAATGACAGTCGGGGAAATCTTCCCGCATGGCGTACAACAAGTTCAACGTCCCAACTACATTATTGACCTGGGTGAGAACTGCATGTTCTCGGTCAATCATGGAAAATGGGGCCGAACGCTGTTCGCCAAAATGCACCAGAGCATTTGGCTGAAATTGCTGTAATGTCTTATGGAGAAACTCGTAATTTGTAATATCGCCGATGAACAAGTCGATCGATTTACCTGTCAAATCTTGCCAGCGCTGGAGACGTTGTTGAATTAGTGCGATCGGAGTGAGAGTTTCGACACCAAGTTCATTATCCCAATGCCGCCGCACCAAACTATCTAAAATTCCAACTTCATAACCTCGATTGGAAAGGTAAAGAGCAGTTGCCCAACCGCAATATCCATCACCACCAATAACCAGGACTTTCATCTTCACCAGTTTTTACTCGCTGATAGCTAAATCTATCAGGTTTCTGTACCCTCTCAATCATCATTCTGAAAGAGATGTAAATTTAGGGAGCAGAGAGCAGGGGGAAATGGTGGAAAATAAACGGATTATCCTAACTCTTGTACAGACGCGATTAATCGCGTCTCTCAAGACTTCGAAATCCGATACTGCTGGGCAATGTAATAAAACAAACGATAGTAATCTTGAAATTCTTGGCTGTTACTTCTTCCTTGCCAAGAATATTTCACTTGACTCTGAGTTAGTGTCAGTGTCATAGAACCTATTCCTTGAGCAACTTCTACAACTAGCACCCCAGGTACTCCTTGGGCGGTTTTAAAGTTAGGTTTGATCTTTTTCACTGACTTTTGCTCTGTAACAATCGAATCTGGTAGCTGCTGACTTGCCCACCCTCGAATTTCCACCGTTTTGTTCTGGGGTGAAGTAAAGGCAATTCCATCATCATTTGTTGGGGCTGTTGAAGAAGTCCAGTTACTCGGATATGGAAATTCAAAGCCGTAACGGGAGTTGGTATAAGTTTTCCATGCGATCGCTCCGGCGTTAAAATTATTTGCAGTACAACCCCACAAAATTATTAACAGGGCAATAATCCCGCTAACGCTGGCAGCAAACCGATAAATTCTTCGCCCCAAACTACAGTTTTTATTAGCAGTAGCCATTTACATTACCGAAACAGTGCTGAGTGCCCAGTTGTGAGTGCTGAGTTAAAAAGTAACAATTGTACTCAGCACAGCAGGTCTAAAGCCACGGCTTTTAAGCCATGAAAAAGAAATAAATATTTATTTCGAGATTATTGCACGAGAAATAATGCGTCCTTGCTTCATCCTGTGGGCTAAACGCTTGCTATCCATGTACAGCACTCAGCATTCAGCACGGTGAAGCATTTTGCCATCATTGATTTTATAGAAATACCAGACACTCAAATCAATCCCTTGCACTCAAAGAGCGCTTATTAAAAATTCCATAATATTCAGGATATTTACCATTCTCTTTTGAGTTCTCAGTAGAGAAACTTATAAAGAGTGCTTTATCACACAATTTATGTACAGTCCATCTAAGACAACCGAGGTAACTTTAGAGCTTTTTCACTTCCAAACCAACACACCTTTGCAATTTCCACCAAATCTTTCTGTAATTTGCATCGGTAAGCCGAACGACCAAAAACCACCAGATATTGATATTTCTGGCTTACCAGATTCGGATGTAGCATCTCGCATCCACGCACAAATTTGGGTAAATGGCGATGAATATCATATTACCGATTTGGGCAGTTCTAATGGCACGTATGTTAACGGTGCGAAACTTAAACCTCAAGTTTTTTGCCCACTGCATGTAGGAGACAAAGTTTCCTTTGGACAAGGAGACAAAATAACTTTTATGTTTAGGGCGCAGCAGCACTCTGCATCTGCTACCAAAAACCCTCCATCAAGCTCCGCGCCAACAGAAATTACAGCACCTACCACCAGTAAAGAAGAGGAACAAGTAATCTTTGCTAGTAAGCTTATTGGTTTAGGACTAATCCTAGCAGGCATTACATTTTTAAGTACAAGTCTTTATGTGAGCGTCTACTTACGCAGCACACCTGGAATCTTGCTGTGTATGGGGGGTGTAGTAGCTCTAAATTGGGGTGGACGCGATAATCGCAAACTAGGATGGGTGTTGATTGGCATCGGAATTGCTCTATTCATTGCCAGTGGTGTTGTAATCGGTTCAGTGTCACTTTTTTCTCTGCTGCTGTCATTAGCTGGCATCTCTTGTGGATATCAGTTGTTTACAACTGGAAAAGTGTTCAACTTTAATCCGCTTACGCTCCAAATAGTTAAAAAGTAAGCCAAGTTAGGCAATCATTAAATTGGCGATCGCTAATTTCCATTCAGGTTTCAGGATTCAAATCCTACCTGATTAATTCTCAGAGGTTTGTCGTGAGGGATTTATCACTCAATAAACAGCATTTCAGCCTTTGTTGTGAACAAATGTAACAAAGTTGGCGTTAAAACGTTTTGCTGTCTTGACAACCAATAGAAGAACCGATAAGTTGATATACATACCCGGGTAAGACCGTTAAAGAGTTATATGCAAACGCAAACTAAGCAAAAGGTCACTTTGTATTTATCGCCAGAGTTGCACAGAAAACTGAAGATTCGTTCAGCAGTAGATTCCGAACCAATGTCAGAACTTGCCGAACGTGCCCTTGGTTTTTACCTGTCTAATCAAGAATTGGTTGACGAGTTAGAAGACTCTTCTTATGGGCGGACTCATAGAGTTTATTCATGCCCAACTTGTGATAGCTCATTAGTCTTACGTGATGGGGAACTGGTTACTTTGGGTAATCAACCAGGAGTAGTCGGTCAACAACATCTTTCTATTGATGAAATGGATGAAGATGAAACCCATCCCAAGGGCGAGGAAGAGTTAGTTCCTTGCTAAATAGATTGGAGTTATGAATTATTCATGATTCGGTTGTCTTTACCAGAAGCAATGTCTCTACTGTCTCTATAAGGTCTCAAGTAGGTCGAAGTATGAAAGAAGAGCTCAATATCCTAATTCAAGCTCAATACCCTTTAATCTACCTTGTGACCTCCGAGGAAGAGCGGGCCGAGCTAGCAGTTTCTACCATCGCCCAGTCGTTAAAGCCCCAACGTCGAGTATTTGTTTGGACAGTAACACACGGCATTGTGGAGTATGGTCAACCTCGGAATGTCACCCAACATAATACGGTGTCTCCAGAGGCGGCGATTGAGTGGATAATCCGGCAGAAAGAACCCAGTATATTTATTCTTAAAGATTTACACCCCTTTATTGATGCGCCTGCAACAAACAGATCGTTACGTGATGCGATCGCTAGCTTTAAAGGTACGCAAAAGAACATCATTTTGATGTCTCCAATGCAACAAGTACCTATAGAGTTGGAAAAAGAAGTTGTTGTTATCGATTTTACCCTGCCAGATATGGCAGAGTTGAATAAAGTACTAACTCATCATGTAGACCAAAATCGTGGTCGGCGGTTGACAACAGAGGCTAGAGAAAAGCTCCTGAGAGCAGCTTTAGGTCTAACTAAAGATGAAGCTGAAAAAGTCTACCGTAAGGCACAGGTAACTACAGGGCGTTTGACGGAAGATGAAGTAGATATCGTTTTATCTGAGAAAAAGCAACTAATTCGGCGCAATGGAATCTTAGAATACATTGAAGAAGATGAAACCATTGATGCAGTAGGTGGCTTAGAAGAGTTAAAAAGATGGCTCAAGCAACGCTCTAATGCTTTCACAGAAAGAGCGAGAGAGTACGGTTTGCCTCAACCAAAGGGGATGCTAATTCTCGGAGTTCCCGGTTGCGGTAAGTCATTGATTGCCAAAACTACCTCCCGGCTGTGGGGTTTACCACTGCTGCGGTTGGATATGGGCCGAGTCTACGACGGCTCAATGGTGGGACGAAGTGAAGCAAATCTGCGGAACGCCCTGAAAACAGCAGAATCTATTTCTCCAGCGATTTTGTTTATCGATGAATTGGATAAATCCTTTGCTGGTAGTGGAGGTTCTTCTGATTCCGATGGGGGAACATCAAGCAGAATCTTCGGCTCTTTCCTCACATGGATGCAAGATAAGAAATCTCCAGTGTTCGTGATGGCAACTGCCAACAGAGTAGAACGCTTACCTGGGGAGTTCTTGAGGAAAGGACGCTTTGATGAAATTTTCTTTGTCGATCTGCCAACACCGGAAGAACGGCAACACATTTTTAATATTCATCTGACCAAGCGCCGTGAAGACATCTCTAGATTCGATCTTGAGCAACTAGCCAAGATGTCTGATGGCTTTTCTGGGGCAGAAGTTGAACAAGCGATCGTTGCGGCAATGTATGAAGCTTTTGCCCAAGATCGGGAGTTCACCCAACTAGATATTATTGCTGCACTGAAGGCAACATTGCCGCTGTCTCGAACGATGCAAGAACAAGTAACGGCTCTGAGAGATTGGGCCAGACAGCGCGCACGCCCCGCAGCATCCTCCGTAGCTGAATATCAGCGAATGGAGTTTTAAAAGCTTTCCTCTGCCATCCCAGGGGGAAAGGCTAGCTCCCAAAGCTAGCAGTTATAAGAAAAAGCCGCATCCTGCTAAGAGCGGCTTCGCCCGAAACAAACCGTTGTCGTTTTTCTCAATCTTCTCATTGGAGGAAACCCAAATGTCTCACTTTAGCACCCTGCGTACCAAGATCACCGATGCCGAAATCCTCAAAGCTTCTTTGCGCGACCTCGGTATCAGCGTAAAGACTGAAGCTGATGTCCGTGGTTATAACGGTCAGCGCGTCCGTTCTGACATCGTAGCTATGTTAGATGGCGAATATGACCTCGGCTGGTCTCGCAACAGCGATGGTTCTTTTGACCTAATTGCTGACCTGTGGGGCGTTGCTAAGAAGCACAACCAAACCGAGTTGATCAACTCAATCAACCAAAAGTATGCCGTTAACAAAACTTTGGCTGAAGTAAAACAGCGCGGTCTGCAAAACGCCAATGTGAAGTTGGTATTGCAATAACAATTTCTCTGCGCGTTCCCAAAGCTGCACGGGTTAACCATATCAATAGCGGTTAGCCCGCTTTTTTATCGGGACTGAGATTTATTTCTCAGTCCCGATTTTTAATGAGTCTAGTCACTACTAATTTAAAATTAGTAATTTTATTTCATCGTACTAACATTGATGTATTCAGCATGACAACCAAGCTTATTTTTAATTAACTTAAGAAGTTCTGCTTTATGTCGAAGCAACCATTCAGGATTGTTACTAGGGTACAAATATATGTTGTAAGTGTAAGTATATACCTCCCAATCAATTTTGGAAACTGCTTTGCAATGGTAAAAGAAGT
>NZ_JAYGHE010000055.1:0-24184 GCF_034931145.1 Nostoc sp. UHCC 0252
TAATATCAGGTTCGGTTAAATACTTATAACATCTGTAGGTTGGGTTGAGGAACGAAACCCAACGCTTGATCCTTGTTCATGTTGGGTTTCACTGCCGTTCAACCCAACCTACATTGAGAAGTTTTATTATAAGTAATCACCCGAACTTGATATTAAGTTGTGGTAACAAAAACATAAGCGTTTTGAACAAAACAACTTGTGTTGTTAACGAACAGATAAGCGTTCTGAACGAAACAAGTTGTGTTATTAACGATCGCATAAGTTTTCGTTACAATGGATAAGCTGTGGTAACGACAACAATTTTGTTTTTAACCTTCACTTCTGTGTTGGTCACAAAGAGAGAAGCTGTTGTTATCACGATAACTTTATTTGTAACGTCGCTGCTGCAAAATTGGTCAAATTCTTGTGAAGAGGATTTTTGTCAAGCTTTGAAAATACTTTAAAGGTGGGTGACGAGGGAATCGAACCCGCAACCAATAGATTAAGAGTCTACTGCTCTACCGTTGAGCTAGTCACCCACACGAATAACTATCATAGCAGACTTCTGACAATTTAGATAGTGCCGCACCAAAAACGAATTAAAGAGGGAATTTAATCGTAAAGTTGGTTTGACCGGCTCCACTCTCTACATAAAGTGAACCACCTAAATGTCTGACCATTTTCTGCACTAACGCTAATTCCAGTCCAGTGCCGCTATGTTTCCAAGGATCATGTTTGGAAAGGTGATAGAAAGGCTCAAAGATTTGTGACAGTTCGCTGCTGGTAAGCTCTAGGCCAGAATTGCTAATATTAAGTTCTATTGCATTCCCTCTTTGGTAAGCAGAGACTGTGACAGACTCACCTGCTGGGGTATATTTGCAGACATGGTTAAGTAGTTCGGTGATAATCCTCTCCATATCTGTGATATCTGTCTCTAAAAGTGGGAGTTCATGATCGATACTCACGTTTAACTCTTGTCGCTGACAGTTGGTAAGGTCTCGAAAAGATTCGACAATGGGGTGAAGCCAGCTTTGTAAGTCAATGGCAATCAAAGTTGGGGGTTCGGGTTCGGCTTCGAGATATGTGAGTGTGAGTAAATCGTTAATTAACTTGTTTTCTCTGGCACACTCGTTATGCAGAATCTGCAAGAGTTGTGGAACTATTTCTATCTCTAATATTTCGGCTGGTGTAAGGACACTTTCGAGGGTTTGGACTGCAAGGCTGATGCTAGTTATGGGTGTTCGCAGTTCTTGGGAGAGGTTTCTGAGAAATTGGTTTTTGAGGCGATCGCAATTTTCTAATTCTTTAACTTGTGTCTGAGTTTGTTGGTATTGAGCTTGGCGAATTGCGATCGCGCATTCATTGGCAACCTGCTGCACTAACTCAATTTCAAATTCATCAAATGCCTCTTGTGATGGTCTTGTTAACCAAAGATTTCCTAAAATTCCTTGAGTATCGAAAATGGGACAAGCCATCTGGGACATAACCAACAACTGTGGCCATCCAGGGTCAATTTCCAAAAATTGCAAAGGTTGTTTTTGCAGCAAGGGCTGATAAACTTCCAGACGGTCTGCAATGCGTCTAGTCAATCCTTGACACTGAGGTAGGTTAATGTTGTATTCGTAGGCAATCGTTACCAGGGTTTGACAGCTACTGTAGAGTTCAATTTGACAACGATCAAGGTTGAGTAACTCTGTTAATTCCTGAGTTACTATCTGCAACACCTGAGTTTCATCCAGACTATCGCGGACTTGTTCTGTCATCCGTCGCACCAAGGCTTCAAATCGTACCTTCTGCAACTGATTTTTGTGCTTGTGTTTTTGCAACTCCGACTTGGCTTGGAGATCCTTCAGATGCTGACGAAGTTCTGCTTGTTGCACAGCAATGCCAATTTGAGTTGCTAGCTGTTTGAGTAAATCTGTTTCTGTTTGCTGCCATTGACGAGATTCTTGGCAATGCTGGGCAATCAATAGTCCCCACATATCTTGCTCTTTGAAAATTGGCACAACTACATTGGCTCTGATCTGCAAAGATGCTAGAAACTCTATATGGCAAGGATGTAAGCCAGCTGCATAGATATCTTCAACAACTTGAATGCAACCTCGCCCATAGTGTTCTGGATGTTTGCCATTGAAGCAGGGATCGGTGATGTTTTTTCCCAAGAGTGAATCGCTTGCAGCCACGCTTGATTCGGCAATAATTACCCCACTGCTGTCAGCCTCGAAGCGATAAATTAGAATGCGATCGCAATTTAAGAACTGTCGCAGTTCAATTGTTGTCTGATGGAGAATTGTCTCTAATTCTACAGATTGGTGAATTCGTCCGGCGATCGCTTCTAGCAATCGTTCCCTTTCAACCTGGAGTCCCACTGCTTCTTGGGCTTGCTTCACAGGAGTAATATTGCTACTAGTACCAACCAGTCGATAAATTCGGGAGTTAGCATCCCTTAGCGGCGTGAGAGTCGTACTCCACCAAGTCGGAACCCCCTGAAATTGCAAACATTGTTCGTAGGAAATCGTTTTCCCAAATAGCACACAATCTGCGTAATGCTGACGCACCCTAGCAGCATCGATGGGAGAAAGAATATCCTCTGGTTTTTTGCCCCGAAGCTCGTCTGAGCGAATGCCTATCCACCGCTCATGAGTAGGATTAAGTGCCACATACTGAAAATCTCCATCTTCTAAAACATCTATTACAAATATTGATGCTTGCACAGAATCGTACATGCTCAGTAGAAACTGCTCACTACTACTTTTCTCATCTACTTCTGTGCCGAAAATAATTTCAGGGGGCGATAATTTTGTCAACTCCATAGTTGATTCTGGTGGATTTATATTCATGCGAGAGTCCCTTTCTGGTATAGACTGACTCTTCTAGGCGCTCTCTTATCTTTACGCTTGTAGTAGATGCACTTCAGCGCCTATAGCAAAGTATTGTCAGCTGTTGCTCATGGAAATTTTGATCTTTCTTTACTTCTTGTCAGAAATCTAGGAAAGCTAATAGGAGTCAGCTTAACAAATCCTGCTTTTTGAAGGCGAAAATACATTTGCAGGTTAAGGCAAACTTTCTGAATCTTATTTTTTGATAGCTTTTTCAGAATTCTCGCATATACCTAAGTACAATCATCAGTATATATTAAATAAGTTTATTATTCTTAATAATTTGTTTAATGTTCCCGCAAAACAAGCAGGGGAGTGGAAACTTACGATCGCAATTTATGAGCATTCATTCCCGTAAGGATACCAACCAGCAGCCAAGTCATAGCTAATCCCATAACTTCGCCTAAGAATAACTGCGTTAAGTGGTGCGAAATCATCCCCACAGCAGAACCTACAGGGACAGCAACAGCCCAACTTGCTGAGGAGACAAATATCCATCGCCACGCCGTCGCCTGAGGAATTGCCAGCCATTGCGCTAACCCGATCCCCAAGCCGCCAAATGCCCCATAAATTGCTCCTGACAAGATTCTCACGGGAAGGATTTGAGTGCTAGGTACTATCCAGCCTACCGCACCAATACCGATCGCGGTGATGATACACCAACCCAAAAGACTTGACAAAATCCACCTGATACAGAAGACAGGTTCTTTGAGAAGACAACCTTGAGGAAGTGCGATCGCAATTGAGCCGATAGCTGCCTCTACTAGCCCAATATCCGGCTTTTCGCCAACTTCAACAAAGAGTAAACTCAATAAAAAACCGCCACAAGTAGCGACAGTCCACAGTAATGTAAAGCTAAATCTAGTATTTTCCGGCGCGAATGACATTAAGGGTACTGGGGAATTGGGAATTGGGAATGACAAATGACAAAATCAAAGTTTTTTTGGTTTTAATAGTCTGACAGTTCTAGCATTAAACATCTCAAAAAAAGCTTTGCGTCGCTGTTGGGGCGATTCCGGTACAATGTAACCCCAGAGACTCTCCCAGTAGAAAAAGGAGATGCCATCAAAATTGCGATCGCGCACTACCTGAACTTGTTCTCTAATTTGTGCCATTTTCACAGGATTACGCGCTGTTCCCGTTGATATACCAATGCCTACAGGAATTAGACTTTGAACCAATTTTATCGATGGAAGTTCTAGTTGAGCCACAAAAGAGCTTTTGTCATTTCGATATACTTGTAAAATTAACTCATCAACTAAACCTTTTTTTACCCAATTTTCCCAATCTTGCAAATAATATTTGTAGGCAAAAGCTTGATAGTTGGGAGATAGAGATATTTTGGCTTTGGGTTTAACAGCCTTGACAGCTTGATAGATTTCTGCCATAAAATCAGTAATTTTGTCTGCTCGCCAACGCATCCATTCTGAGTCAGAAGGGTTGACAGGGGGGCTTTTGCCTTGATGCTCTTGCTGGTAGAGTTCAATAGTGAAGCGATCGTAACCAAACTGTACAGGCATTCCAAAATGGTCATCAAATTGAATGCCATCCACATCGTAATTTCTGACTACTTCTAAAATTAACCCTTGAATAAACTCTTGCACTTGTGGATGTAAGGGATTTAACCAAGCCAGCTTATTTACTAAACTATTATCAATTTCTTCTGGTGGCACATCTGAAATAGATACACTTTCTTGTCCAATCGTCAACCAGTCGGGATAACGCCTTGCTAATTGTGAATAATGCGGTGTCATAAACCCATATTCAAACCAAGGAATGACTCTCAAATCTTTATTTTTAGCGAGCGTCACTATCTTTGTTAAAACATCTTGTCCACCGTGCATAAACTTAAGAAAAGGTTGAGAATCCGAGCCTGTAGTCATCTGAGCTACAGCACTTTTATAAAAAGTATGTCCTCGGTTCCAAACTACAGGATAAATAGTATTAAAATTGAGAGATGATAATTGGTTAATAGCACGGTTAATCCCCCAGGGGACAAATAGCACACCACTAGCAACATTAGTGATCCAAACGCCGCGAATTTCTGTAGTTAAAGGACTGATTTTTTGGGAATAAACCGGGAGTGAAGAGATTGAAGAGACTGTTAAAATAACTGCTAATCCCAAACACAGTAAGTAATAAATATAACGGCGAACAACCCGATTCATTTGTAAGCGTGACCTAGTGCGATCGGAATATATATAACTACAAAATAAAGTTATAATCTTCCGGGTTATATAAACAAATGACGATTTTACGTCAGCATATAAATTAATAAATGTGCCCTAACGGACAATTTTCGCTATTTTTAATTCCATGAAATACAATTCAGTTAAGCATTTCTTTCTTCTCTCGGTGTCCTCTGCGCCTCTGCGGTTCGTTAAAGAAATTGAATTTAAAAAAGGAATTTAGCCTTAACTGAACCGTCTTGAACTACAATCTGGGTGTTTTCCCATTAAGTTCACACCTTCAATTATCGTTCCCAATCTCTGATTAGGAACGATAAAAAACTCTTAATTCATGTATAGACGCGATTCATCGCATCTCCTAAAACCTTTCCACTCCTTCAAACTGCTTCACAGCCGATGCATTTGCTGCTTCACCACAAGTCCGTGGTGTGGGGAATATCTTTTCAGGATTTGCTAACCCTTTAGGATTAAAAACTTGCCGTACCCATTGCATAGTTTCTAAATCAACTTGGCTAAACATCTGTGGCATATAACACCTTTTCTCTGCGCCGATGCCATGTTCACCAGAAATACTGCCACCAACTTGGACACAAAGTTTGAGAATTTTTCCACCCATTTCTTCTACTTGTTCCAATGCTCCAGGCACAGAATTATCATAAAGAATTAGCGGATGAAGATTGCCGTCGCCAGCATGAAATACATTAGCAACAGGATAACCGTATTGTTCACTTAATGTCTTAATTTCGTGCAGAACATAAGGCAACTGAGTTCGAGGAATTACCCCATCTTGTACATAATAATCTGGGCTTAAATGTCCAGCAGCAGCAAAAGCGGCTTTGCGTCCTTTCCATAATTTCAATCTGGTTTCTGGGTCAGTAGCAGAAGTAACATTTCGTGCCCCATTCTTTTTACAAATTTCAATAACTCGCTGTTTATTTCCTGCAACTTCCACTTCTAAACCGTCAATTTCTATTAGTAAAATGGCAGTAGCATCGCGGGGATAACAATTAGTTGCAACAACATCTTCAACAGCATTGATGCTAAAATTATCCATCATTTCCATCCCACCGGGAATAATTCCAGCGCTGATGATGTCAGAAACAGTTGCTCCCGCAGCTTCAATACTCGTAAAATCTGCCAAAAGTACACAAATTGATTCTGCACTTTTAAGAATTCGCAAAGTAATTTCTGTAGCAATTCCCAAAGTACCTTCAGAACCAACAAATACACCTGTTAAATCATAACCGGGCATTTCTGGAATTTGTCCGCCTAAATCGACAATTTCCCCTTCTGGCGTGACAATTTTTAATCCTAAAACGTGGTTAGTAGTGACACCATATTTCAGACAATGTACGCCACCAGAATTTTCGGCAATATTCCCGCCAATAGAGCAAATAATTTGACTGGATGGGTCAGGAGCGTAGTAAAATCCAGCACCACTTACTGCTTGTGTTACCCAACTATTAATCACCCCTGGTTGAACAACTGTGCGTTGATTTTCCAAATCAATGCTGAGGATTTGCCGCATTAACGAAGTAACAATCAAAACAGAGTCTTCTACTGGTAAAGCGCCGCCAGATAGACCAGTACCAGAACCGCGTGCGATGAAGGGGATAGAGTATTGATTGCATATCTTTACAATTTGGGCAACTTGTTCTGTAGTTCTAGGTAACGCCACCACAGCCGGACGTTGGCGATAACCAGTTAAACCATCGCATTCATAGGTAATGAGTTCTTCGCGGCGTTGTACTACGCCATTTTTGCCAAGGACAGCCTCGAATGCTTTGAGAATGGGTTTCCAGTTGCGTTGTTTTTTATCTTGGGTAAGCATAGATTTTTAAAGTTCAAGGTAGATGTTTACAGATTGTTTAAAATTGCAATTACTTCTTCTGCTTAATGGCTTGAATATAGGCTTGGGGGATGCTAACGGCTGTGTGTGTCATAGCGAATTGCAGGCTTTATTGCATGGATACAAATCATTGTTGCAAGATTTAGGGTTACTTGATTAATTGTAAACACACTTTAGAAAATAGGCCATTTCACTACAAACCATATCAGGCGATCGTACTAGTTATACTAAAGCAGTAAAACACATTGTCTACTGAATAAATTATGTTAATTGCGATTACTGAAAACTATATTCGTTCAAAAGTCGAAAAAAAAGGACAACTAGGGAAATGCCCTAAGTGTGGAAATGAAGTAATTGCGAAATGTGGCTCAGTGAAAATGTGGCATTGGGCACATAAGGCTAAATATGATTGTGCCTGGTACTCTGCCGAGTCAGAATGGCATAGAGAGTGGAAATCCCTATTTCCCCCTAGTCAAATAGAAGTTTATATAAATCAAAATCGTGCTGACGCTATTGATTCTACAGGGCGTGTTTGGGAATTTCAAAACTCTTACCTTAAGGGTGAAGAAATTAAAGAGAGAGAGTAAACTTATAACAATTTGTTATGGATTTGGCATCTAAAAGGTCAGCAAAAGCTAATTACCTTTGATCAATATGAGTTAAATACTTATTACGAAGTCCAGTGGTATAAAATTCGTGACTCTAGGCGATATGATGAAGGTTCAAAGAAATTTGATTCTTATCGAGAAGCAGATAATTTTTGTGAAACAATGAAACATTACGGATGGAAAGTAAATATTCACACAGGACAGTTTATTGATTTTAGAGATTCAAAGAAACATGGGGCTAAAGAAGTTTATTATGAATATAAACAACCAAGATGGAAAAGAGTAACATGGCATCAAAAAAAAAATCATGCTTTTTCTGATAATCCTCAACCACCTGTATGGTTTCCAGAGTCAGTAGAAGGATTAGCTTGTCGATTTTGGTGGCAAAACAGTCGTTCAATGCAACAATGCAAAAAGCCAATGATTTTAGATTTAGGTAATAACGTATTTTTTGCCGTTTCCAAGATATATAAAAATAATATTTCAACATTTACTGATCCTGAATATGGAGTTCGTGTTCAGGAAGATGCTTCGTTTGCTGAAGGTTTGCTATTTGAAACTCCAAAAAATCAACTAATTCGTTATTTTGAAAATCCATTTGAGCCAAAACAATTATCTTTACTATGAATCCAAAAATTATTTTTTTAGATATGAGCTTATTAGGTAATATAAATATTACTTATTAGATATAATTTATATTAAACTTTATCTAAGTTAAGCAAACTTTCAATTAAAATAGACAAAGCTATTTTGCCTCTATTAGCTTAAATCAACTCATTTATAAATAACACTCTCAAATATTATATAAAGTGATGGTTCAGCAAGTTCTAATCAATGATGATGATTACTATGTGCCAGATGCCAACCAGCTAATCACTGAAAATGATACTTTAGATAATTTTGCTACTTCCAAACAGAAACGCCTTTTAATTGGCTCTCTTTACAGTTCTCTACAGCAGCAGATTTTTTTAGCAGCCGCTAATGTCGGTATTTACCATACAGACGAACAGCCTGCAATTGTGCCTGATGTCTTTCTCAGCTTAGATGTCCAAGTACCTGAAAATTGGTGGGAGAAACAAAATCGTTGCTATATGGTTTGGCGTTTTGGCAAACCTCCCGAAGTTGTCCTCGAAATTGTCTCTAATAAAGAAGGTGATGAACTGGGCAAAAAACTGAAAATTTATGAACACATGCGGGCTAGTTACTACATCGTATATGACCCAAATCAGCAATTAGCAGAAAAAATCCTGCATGTTTATGAACTTAGAGGAACACGCTACTTTGAGACTTCAGAAACTTGGTTAGAACAAGTTGGTTTAGGTATAACTTTATGGGAAGGTAAATTTGAAGATAGACAGGATACTTGGTTACGCTGGTGCTACCAAGATGGTAATATTTTGTTAACTGGAGATGAACGCGCAGAACAGCAACGACAACGGGCCGAACAAGGTGAACAACGCACCCAAATTTTAGCAGAACGGCTACGAGCTATGGGCATCGATCCCGAAACTCTCTAGGACACTCATGTAAAAACGCGAAAATCTTTGCGTCTTTACATGAGCAACAAATCTCACTAATTAGCGCAATTTGTAAACTCATTTATCCGATGCCAAACCTTATCAAATAAATCAAGATCATCGGCATCAAACCATTCAATTTGCGGATATGCACGAAACCAAGTGCGTTGCCGCTTGGCAAATTGCCGCGTATGCAAAACTGTTAATTCTTTCGCTTCATTTAAGGAAATATCCCCAGCCAAATATTGCTTGATTTCTTGATAGCCCAAAGTATTCAACAAAGACAAATCAGCGCCATATTTTTGACAAAGATACTCCACCTCAGCAACTAAACCATTTGCTATCATTTGCTCAGTACGCTGTTTAATCCGATTCTCCAACTTTTCAACGTTGCAATCCAAACCTATTTGCAAAATTGGATAATTCGGCGGATTCTCCCCTTGCTGTTCGGAAATGGGATATCCAGTAACATAGTATACCTCTACTGCTCTTAGAGTTCGTACTGAATCATTAGCATGAATCTTTTGTGCTGCAACGGGGTCAACTTGTTGTAACATGGCGTAGAGTTGTGGTTGACCAAGAGATTCAAGTTGCGATCGCAATTCAATTTGCGGTGCGACTCTCGGAATTTTCATTCCTTGAACGATGGAACGGATATATAAGCCTGTACCACCAACTAGCAAAAGTGGCGTAACACTAACACCAGCAATTAAGGCTTGTGTTTGTTCCTGGTAGTCTGCTACTGTCATCGTGTCTGTGGGAGCGCAGATATCTATTAAATAGTGCGGCACTAATTTTTGTTCAGCCACAGTTGGTTTTGCCGTCCCAATATCAAACTCACGGTAAACTTGACGAGAATCGGCACTAAGAATTACAGAACCTAACCGCATCGCCAAAGCCAAAGCCAAACTCGATTTACCCGTTGCCGTCGCCCCACAAATCACAATTAATTTAGTCATTAGTCATTAGTCGTTGGTCATTAGTTTTCTTTCCTTGCTCCCCTGCCCACCTTTGCCCCTATTAAAAGGTAGTGCAACCCTAGTATAAACTTCTCTTGAAAATGCCCTACAGACGCTAACAAGGCTTTTGTGTTACAATTTTGGAGTGTTTTTGCTTTTATTTATTTTTAGGCGAGTTTAACCCCACGCATCAGGAGAGTTTACATGACGAGCAGTTACAGTGCCGATCAGATTCAAGTTCTGGAAGGTCTGGAAGCCGTCCGCAAACGACCAGGAATGTACATCGGTACCACTGGGCCGCGAGGACTCCACCATTTAGTTTACGAGGTGGTGGACAATTCAATCGATGAGGCTTTGGCGGGTCATTGCACTCATATAGAAGTGGATATCAACGCTGATGGCTCTGTGACTGTAACAGATGATGGTCGCGGTATTCCTGTCGATACTCACTCGCGCACCGGGAAATCAGCTTTAGAAACCGTGATGACGGTACTACACGCTGGTGGTAAGTTTGGCGGCGGTGGCTACAAGGTTTCTGGAGGATTGCACGGGGTTGGTATTTCTGTTGTTAATGCCCTATCTGAAGTTGTAGAAGTTACAGTTTGGCGAGATAAAAAGGTTCATCTCCAACGCTATGAACGCGGCATCCCAGTTACTGAACTGCAAACCAAAGCTTACAAGGAAGCGAGAACTGGAACTTCTGTCACTTTCAAGCCAGATACCCAAATCTTTACAACTAGCATTGAGTTTGATTACATCACTTTATCAGGTCGCCTACGGGAATTGGCGTATCTCAATGCAGGTGTCAAAATTACCTTTACTGACAACCGTTTAGAACTACTAAAAAGCGATACACCAAAGGTAGAATCCTACGATTACAAGGGTGGGATTAAAGAATATATCGCCTACATGAACCGCGAGAAGCAGCCACTGCATGAAGAAATTATCTATGTGCAGGGCGAACGCAACAATGTACAAGTAGAAGTTTCCTTGCAATGGTGTACTGATGCTTACACGGATAATGTGCTAGGTTTTGCTAACAATATTCGCACGGTAGATGGTGGTACGCACTTAGAAGGGTTGAAGGCAGTTCTGACTCGGACATTAAATGCGATCGCTCGCAAGCGCAATAAAATTAAAGAGAATGAACCTAACCTCAGTGGCGAACACGTCCGCGAAGGTTTGACTGCGGTAATTTCTGTTAAAGTCCCAGATCCAGAATTTGAAGGACAAACCAAAACCAAACTCGGTAATACCGAAGTCCGGGGGATTGTCGATTCTTTGGTGGGAGAAGTCCTCACCGAGTATCTAGAATTTCATCCGGCGATCGCAGATTCAATTTTAGATAAAGCTATCCAAGCTTTCAAAGCCGCAGAAGCAGCACGTCATGCACGCGAATTAGTTCGAC
Organism: Nostoc sp. UHCC 0252; assembly: GCF_034931145.1. Lineage (NCBI taxonomy): Bacteria > Bacillati > Cyanobacteriota > Cyanophyceae > Nostocales > Nostocaceae > Nostoc > Nostoc sp. UHCC 0252. Next base: position 11,389 of record NZ_JAYGHE010000055.1, read on the forward strand.
GCAAATCGGTACTAGAATCTTCGCCATTACCTGGTAAATTGGCAGATTGTAGTTCTCGTGACCCTAGCGAATCTGAGATATTCATCGTGGAAGGGGACTCAGCAGGCGGGAGTGCCAAACAAGGACGCGATCGCCGCACTCAAGCTATCTTGCCTCTACGTGGTAAAATTCTCAACATTGAAAAAACCGATGACGCTAAAATTTATAAAAATAACGAAGTTCAATCGTTAATTACAGCCCTCGGTTTAGGTGTCAAAGGTGATGAATTCGATTCCAACCAACTGCGCTATCACCGCATAGTCATTATGACGGATGCTGACGTAGATGGAGCGCACATTCGGACTTTGTTGTTAACATTCTTCTATCGATATCAACGGGCGCTGATCGAACAAGGCTTTATTTATATTGCTTGTCCCCCACTATTTAAAGTAGAACGGGGACGTAATCATGAGTATTGCTATAGCGATCGCGAAAAAAATCAAGCGATCGCCAAATTCCCCGCTAACGCCAACTACACCATCCAACGCTTCAAAGGTTTGGGTGAAATGATGCCACAACAACTCTGGGACACCACAATGAACCCAGAAACCCGCAAAATGAAGCAAGTCGAAATTGAGGATGCTGCCGAAGCCGATCGCATCTTTACAATTTTAATGGGCGATCGCGTCGCACCCAGACGAGAATTTATCGAAACTTATGGTTCTAAACTCAACTTTACCGATTTAGATATCTAATATCAATTCTCTAACACTACTTCAATAATTTGTGACACTGGTAATGAGTGATACATTTTCACCCATTACCTTTTTTATACCCAAAATTGCTCTGAGAAAGAATTTAGAAACCAGAATGGGATCTTGGGGGCTTTTTCTGATCTTTACCCCTTTTTCAAGGGGGTCGCCGCAGGCAGGGGATATTATTGAGAACGGGCTACCCCCATGCTAACAAAGGCAAAGCCGGAGACTCTTTGCCTCTGGTCAGAATCAAGCCACTCTCTACGAGACGCTAACAACCAATTAAAAGAATTTAAGATTTTTACCACACAAGTGTTAAATCAGCACTATATAAATACAAAAATTCTAAATTTATTATTTATCTGTCACTCTTACATAAATTTTAAGTTAGTAACACTACATATAATTTGCATATTGTCAATATTTTGCAAAAATTCAATATTCTAATGTTCACCAAACTACCAACTTTATTGGGAAGTTGGTTAATATAATACTCTTTGCTATAAACTAACTAATCAATTTTGTCTACCAACTATAAATACATTTGTTATCCTTTAAGAAAATAACTGAATACTATCTATCAAACAGCAATTAATAAGTATTTTGAGAATTTCTCATCATCAAAGGACAAGAACTTACTGAAATAAAAGTATTTAAATTTACAATTTGTTTACGCAATCAAACATTGTAACTGAAATCATCAGGTAATGTTCTAAGTTCTTGATGTTCGGGGTAATGGCTACTGGAAGCACACACCATTTGGCTGAAAACTTGTTAATATCTTCATGTACTGCCGTAGCGATCGCTATTGTATCGTATGTATCTAATAAAGTTTTGCCTGAAATAGGACTATACTGGCAAGTTCACAAGACAAATTGTTTTTGAATTGATTAAAATATCCTTGTATACAATAAGAAGAGTTTGTCAAGTTTCATAGGGCTGAAATCGCCACAGTGCGCTAACGTGTGAATAAGGCCAAATTAGTTAAACCTAAATTGATCAACTATCAGGTCGATTCTGCCACAGCCTCAACTCCTCAGTTAAGGTAATTGTAAGCAGAAGGTTAATTAACTAAAGGCAAACACCACCACCCTGGTTGTATTTACCCAATCGAAAGACTAGCTTTCATCTCAGGAATGCGTAATTTATGAAGGAAATGTAAAAATGGGTAGATTAATACTTGTCGTCTGAGTTAACATATAATGCACTCTTCCTAAGTAATTAATGTTGTGTAAAATACATGAAATCGGGCAGAAGCAAGCGTACTTACTTTGTAATGTAATAAGAGCGTCACTGCAACTCCGAAAAGTAGAGAAAAATTTCAGGGTATAACTCCCGTTTTTAATGTCTTTTTGGTAATAGTGGCTAAAAATTGCTGAAAGAATTCATGATTAATACACAAAAAGAGTGCAATTTCTGTGAAACAGGCTACAATCGGAAGAGTCTTTATAAGAAAATCTGCCAGCAGTCTGAACTCATTAGTATAGAGTGGCAAATTTTTTGAAAAAGACGAGTATTTTTTTTGAACAGTTAGTTGAAAGCAATATGTGATAGCAACACATATAACATTTGCTAAGGTGAACAAATCACTTTTAGACATGGCTTAAACTAAAGTAAAAAAACCTCCAGTTGGAGGTACAAAATGTCCGAAAATATTTCTGGCAAATCTGCCAAAAAACTTATTTTCGGTTGACAATTGGCTCGTTTAAAAGAGCAGTAAACACATCTTGAGTAATTGATTCTGCAAGGAGCATGAGGAACGCGGCATGAACCAGGCTAACAACGTACTCGAAAGCATATATCAGCCTGACCTAGAAATAATGAATCAGCCTGAGCTCGAGTTAGAAGAACTCTTAATAGATGATGAAGAGGACTTGCTTATCATCGATGAAGGTGACGATGAATTTTTAGAGCCTCAGACTGATGAGGACGACGCAAAGTCTGGAAAAGCCGCTAAATCGCGTCGTCGGACACAAAGCAAGAAAAAGCATTACACAGAAGATTCGATTCGGCTTTACTTGCAAGAAATTGGTAGAATTCGGCTGTTGCGGGCAGACGAAGAAATCGAATTGGCGCGGAAAATCGCCGATTTACTCGAATTAGAGAGAGTGCGGGAAAGACTCTCAGAGCAGTTGGATCGCGATCCTCGAGATAGTGAATGGGCAGAAGCTGTACAACTGCCTTTACCAGCTTTTCGCTATCGCCTGCATGTTGGTCGTAGAGCGAAAGATAAGATGGTGCAATCTAACCTCCGTCTTGTGGTTTCAATTGCCAAGAAGTACATGAATCGTGGTTTGTCGTTCCAAGACTTAATTCAGGAAGGCAGTCTCGGTTTGATTCGTGCCGCCGAAAAGTTTGACCACGAAAAAGGCTATAAGTTCTCCACTTATGCTACATGGTGGATTCGTCAAGCAATTACCCGCGCGATCGCAGACCAATCTCGCACAATTCGTCTTCCAGTTCACCTTTACGAAACCATCTCTCGGATTAAGAAAACTACTAAGTTACTGTCTCAAGAAATGGGTCGCAAACCCACCGAGGAAGAAATCGCCACTCGGATGGAAATGACCATTGAAAAGTTGCGGTTTATTGCTAAATCCGCCCAGTTGCCCATTTCACTAGAAACGCCTATTGGTAAAGAAGAAGATTCTCGGTTGGGCGATTTTATTGAATCCGATGGTGAAACACCAGAAGACCAAGTTTCCAAAAATCTTTTGCGCGAAGACCTAGAAAAAGTCCTCGACAGTCTTAGCCCCCGTGAACGTGATGTTCTTAGACTGCGTTATGGCTTGGATGATGGTCGGATGAAAACCCTTGAGGAAATTGGACAAATTTTCAACGTTACCCGCGAACGGATTCGTCAAATCGAGGCGAAGGCACTTCGCAAGTTACGCCACCCAAATCGTAACAGCGTTCTCAAGGAATATATTCGGTAGTCAATTAGTTATTAGTCATTGGTCATTAGTAAATTAACAAATGACAAATGACCACTGACAAATGACAAACAAATAAAAAACCTGGCAGTGAATTAGCACTCCAGGTTTTTTTATTTATAGGTCATCTTGAATATTAAAACTTACAGGATGCCCCAAAAATGTAGGAAGCCTTGACCAGAAAAAAGTTCAACCAAAACAGCTGCTGAAAAACCAATCATTGCCAAGCGACCGTTCCAAATTTCTGCTTGTGGGGTAAAGCCCCAGCGCCAAGCATTGCGATCTTCAATTACTGGAGTAGTTACTTTTGTTGTACTTGCATTTGTCATGGTTTTGACTCCAAGATTAATTCTTAAGCTTTATTGCCTTATGTAAACTAATATAACAAATATTTTTAGAAAAACAACATATTTTATAGTTTTGTTGCCATAGCTTGACATAATTAGGGATAGCTAATTGTACAGATTAAAACATCAGCCTTTAGTGAGATTTGCCGAGGCATAAAAAATGTCGTCTAGGTTTTTAGCCTTATCGACAATATTATTTTATTAGAAATAATTATCGATAAATTTAGACACACTGCTTGATATTCAAAGATTTGGTTATTTTAAATGAAATAATTATTAATAATTTAAATTAGTACTAGAGAATTTCCATTTCTTTTGAAGTCGAGACAAAACTAAGCTGCTCGTAGATATGTTTACCATCCTCAGTAGCCTGAAGCCAGAGGCGTTTTGCCTCCGTTGCTCTCATAAAGCTGATAATTTCCTTTAATAATGCTGTTGCAATTCCCTGTCCTCACCACATGGGAATTGTATAAACGTTCATAACGTAGGCTTCTAAGCCTGAGAGATTGCCGTTGTAAGGGGGCCGTTGAAAAAATACCAAACCGCTAGCGGCAACAATTTGACAATCTACTTCAGCTACCCAAGCTAAAAACTCACCCGACGGCATTTTTTCGCCAAGATATTTTCGAGTTGCTTCTACTAAGTTTGCGGTGTCAGAGTCACCTTTAATATCGCCAGCCTCCCGCAGGAGTTGGAGACGCAGTTGGATTAGCGCCTCTAAATCCTGCAAGTTGGCTTGTCGTAAGTTGAACATCAGTCTGATTTACGATCGCACTTCCGCAACAGTGATAATTTTTTCATCGCGGTTGAGTTGAAGAATGCTTTCACCTTTGACATCCCTACCTAAAATCGGCACTGTTTCCACAGGTATTCTCACAACCCGTTCTTTATTCGTCACTAAAGCTATCTCGCCAGATGCGATTGCTATGACCATACCAGCTAAGTTATCAGTTTTACTGGCAAATTTCAGCGCTTGCGTCCCCAAATCGCCGCGATTAGCTGCTCTTAACTGACTCGCAGCCATGCGCTTGGCATATCCTTCTTGAGTAACTAGCAACAATTGATCATCTTTACCGACAGTGACACAGCCAACCATTTGCTGATTTCTCAATAGTCGAAACGCTTGTAAACCCATTGCTGTGCGCCCCATGACTGGTAATTGTTCATCATTGGCTGCAAAGCGCAACACTCGCCCACCAGAACTAGCTAAAATCAGATGCGCCCCTGGATTGGTGAATTGGATAAATGACAATTCATCATCGTCTTTGAGCTTCAAAATTGTGATTCCGCGCCGCGTCAAGTTTGTGAATTCTTCCAGAGACAGACGCTTAATTCTTCCCTGTTTTGTTAAGAGAATCATCTGCTGAGTTTCGAGATTTTCCGGCAGCAAAAAGCGGCTGACTACAGCTTCTTGAGCGCCTTGAGCAGTATTACTGAGCATCGTAATCAAAGGTTTTCCCCGTGGAGAACGCCCAGTAGTTGGGGGAATTTCTCCCACATTCACAGGGTAGACTTTGCCGCCACTGGTTAGGATTAGCAAATCTTTTTGGGTGTCAGTCAATACGGTTTGGATAATGAAGTCATTATCGTGCAAACCATTTTCAGCTTTTGACTTTCTCCCAGATGGTTGGGTACGGCGGACATAACCCCGTTGGGTAAATTCTAAAATCGCTTCTTCTGCCGGTTCAGAAAATTTAAGTTCCTCTTCCTCTGCCCTAGACTTCTGCTCTTCTGCCCTAGACTTCTGTTCTTCTCCAATTTTTGTCCGCCGGGGATCGTTGTATTTGCGCTTGAGCGATCGCAAATCTTTTTTCAGCACCTTGAGTAATTCGCGGCGATCGTTGAGTAATTGTTCCAACAATCTAATTTGTTCGCTGATCTGCTCAAATTCTTGCTGCAAATTTTGCTGTTCTAAACTGGTGAGGCGACGCAACGGCATAGCCAGAATTGCATCTCCTTGTACCTCACTCAAATCTAGTCGGCTACAAAGGTTTATTTTTGCCGTACTTCCATCGGGAGCTTGCCGCAAAATTTCAATTACCCGATCCAAATTAGATAGGGCTTTGAGTAAACCTTCCAGCAAATGCACACGACTTTGGGCTTTCCCCAACTCGTAATTGTAACGACGGTTTAGCGTCTCTTCTCGGAAACTCAAAAACTCTTGCAAAAGTTGACGCAAACTTAACTGGCGGGGTTGTCCATCTACTATTGCTAGGAGAATTGCCCCAAAAGTCATTTGCAAAGCAGTTTGATGATACAAATGCTGGAGAACTTCTTGGGGATTGGTATCGCGTTTGAGTTCAATTACTACTCGCATCCCTTCGCGATCGCTCTCATCCCGGAGATCAGAAATTCCTTGCAAGCGTCCTTGATTCACTAAGTCTGCTACTTTCTCAATCCAGGCTGCCTTATTCACTTGGTAAGGTAATTCTGTAATGATAATTGCCGTCCGCCGCTTGCTTCCCCTACTGGCTGGAATTTCTTCTAGAGTTGCAACTCCTCGCAGCAGAATTCCACCTTTACCTGTGGTGTATGCTTCTCGAATTCCCGTCTCACCAATTATTTCTCCACCAGTAGGAAAATCTGGCCCTGGAATTAACTCGAATAATTTTTCATCTGGCAAATCTGGGTTGTCGATTAAGGCAATTAACCCATCAACAACTTCCCCTAAGTTGTGCGGTGGAACATTCGTTGCCATTCCCACCGCAATCCCAGAACAGCCATTGAGCAACAGAAATGGTAATTGAGCAGGTAGCACCGTTGGTTCTTGCTGGGAATTATCAAAGTTCCCAACAAATTCCACAGTTTCTTCACCAATTTCTGTCAGCATTCCCTCGTGGCTGATGGGTGCTAGGCGCGTTTCTGTGTAACGCATCGCTGCTGGCGGGTCATTATCGACGCTGCCGAAGTTACCGTGTCCAGCTAGTAAAGGATAGCGGCTAGAAAAATCCTGCACTAGCCTTACTAAAGCATCGTAAACTGATTGGTCGCCGTGGGGATGGTATTTACCCAACACATCACCCACTACACGGGCACATTTTCGATAGGGTCTATCTGGTACTAAACCGAGTTCGTGCATTGCATACAAAATGCGGCGATGTACTGGTTTTAAGCCATCACGCACATCTGGTAGCGCTCGCCCGACAATCACGCTCATGGCATATTCTAGATAAGACCGTTGCATCTCTGTGTGCAGGGCTGTTGGAATTACCTGTCCCGTTGAGAGAAGGTTTAACTGTTTTGCCATGAGTTTTTTCCCTGAAATTTAACTACACAAAAGCTGGCGGAACTCAATATTGCAGCAACCACAGCATAACGGATGAAATGGGATTCCTAACAAAATATTGATAGTCATAGAGGAAAAAGCAGTAGTATCATCCTTGATGACAAGGGTGTACATCCACTATTAAAAAAGAAACAGATAGCAAGTAGCTGTTTTAATCGAATGATAATCTGCTACCCATTTAATTTGTATAGACTTCATAGCCAGGATACTTGCCATGACTGCATTTTCTCATTTTTAATTTTGAATTGCCTAATCTCCCTACCTCTACCTCTATAAGTAAAATTCTCATGAAAACTGTTTTAATTGTCGAAGACGATCTAATTAATGCTCGTGTTTTTTCCAAGATTTTGTCCAAGCGTGGCGGCTTGGGAGTAAAACATACTGAAAATGTAGAAGAAGTAATAAAAATTGCCCAATCAGGCGAAGCCGACCTGATTTTGATGGATGTTTCTTTGTCTAGAAGTGTTTATCAAGGTAAATCTGTTGATGGAATCAAGATTACACAGATGTTAAAATCCGATCCAAAAACAGCAAACTTACCTGTTATTTTGGTGACGGCACATGCTATGGAAGGCGATCGCGAAAATTTTCTCAAGCAAAGCGGCGCTGATGGCTACATTTCTAAACCAGTTGTTGACCATCAACAGTTTGTTGACCAAATAATTGCACTTCTACCCACAGACGACCAGTGAAAATTGACTAGTTATTTCAGGAATACTCGCCCGCAAAGGTTTTTGGGCGATTAGTTCCTGTATTTAGTCAGTTTAGTATAGATGTACTACGAAAAGGTACTGTTAGGCAAGTAGGAAGTGGGAATTGGGAATTGGGAATTAGGAATTGGGAATTGGGAATGGCTCAAGAATCAATAAATAGTTCTTTTTCCCCTACTTTACCTGCCCCCTGCCCCCTGCCCCCTGCCCCCTGCCCCCTGCTCCCCACTCTTATTGAGCAGGCTGCCGTTCAGGGGCTGATGATGAGTTTTCTGGTCGCTGTAGGGCTGCTTGAATACGGGGTAATTCTAAGAATTTTTTCGTATCAGACAGGAGGCGATCGCCCCAAAGATTCTCTTTGAGAAAATCCAAACTAGCATAGCGCTGATCGATACGGAGTGCGGCTTCTCCGAAGGTTAGTCCTTGTTGGCGATCGCCTTTAGTATACAGTGCCACCGCCAAAGCCAATAAAGGTTCTGCGGCTTGTTTATCAAGGGTTACAGCAGATTGCCATCGCTTAATCGCTTCGGCGATATTACCCTGTTCGTAGTTGATTAAGCCAATATTGTTGATCGCTGGCCAGAATTTTTTATCTTGAGAGACGGCTTTATCGTACTGGGCGATCGCATCTGGCAATTTACCCAACAGATAATAAGCATTACCCAAATTAAACAACCCTTCTGGATCATTGGGTTTTAACTTCAAACCGTCTTGGTAATTGACAACAGCTGCTTGGTAATTTTTCTGCTGAAAATTAGCTGAACCTATAGCAAACAAAACATCACCATTTTTAGGGTTGATAGATTGCGCTTTTTTCAGACTAGCGATCGCCCCGTCAAACTCTTTAGTTTGTAGTTGCAATCCACCTAAGAGCAACCACACCTTATCATTCTTAGGAGCGAGTTGACTAGCCAGCCGCGCTCGTGGCAAAGCTAATTCTACCTGTTGAAACTGGGCTAGTTGAGCCGCTTCTTGCGCCAGACTCAACCCCTGCTTCTCTAGCTTTGCTCCATCAAGTTGCAGTGTATGGGGTATTAATGCCTGCGCGTCAGCGGCTTTTGGTATACTCCACAAACTACAGACCATTAGAAAAGAAATTAAACGAATATGTTTAGGCACATTACCGCCTTTAAGCCACTAATCAAAGAATCTTTCAGCTAGCTTAAACGATCTGCGCTCTTGACGGCAGTAAAATCTTGCAAAGAAAGGCAGGGAGTAGGGGGCAGGGAGCAGAGAGCAGGGGGAGAAGTATTAGCAGAAGCTTTTGTTGGCTGAAAAGCTTGGGTTCATCTTGACTCATTCAATAGTTCTTGACATACGTATCGCAAAGGTAATATATTAATAAGTAAGTTATTACTTATTTATGGCTCGCATACCCAGAATTACCAATCAGCAAATCTTAGAAGCGGCTCGTCAAGTTTTCTTACAACAAGGATTTGGTGCTTCAACCTTAGAAATTGCTCAACAGGCTGGGATTTCTGAAGCTTCAATTTTCAAGCGATTCTCAACGAAAGAAAAATTATTTTTTGCGGCGATGGGAATTCCAGAAAAACCCCTGTGGGTTAATGAGTTGGAATCTTTGAGCGGTAAAGGCGATCTCAAAGAAAACCTAATCAAAATTTGCCTTCAGATTATGGAATTTTATAACGAGGTGCTGCCTCAGATCGTGATGTTGCGATCGCGGGGCAATGCATTTCCAGAACTTGGAGGTAAAGAACCAGGCCCCATACGAGATTTCCAAGCACTGACCGCTTTCCTAGAGGATGAAATAAACCAAAATCGGCTTCGCCCTTGCGATCCCAAAACAGTGGCTCATATTTTATTAGGATCGCTAATGAACTATGTTTTTTTGGAGCAGATTTCCTCTCAAGTCAGTAGAGAAACGGCCACTTTACCAATAGGAACTTGCTTAAATTCTGAAGCCCATGCCACAGAAGTATCAGCATTTGTCCAAGGTTTTGTGGATATTGTCTGGCAAGGAATTGCACCAATCCAAGATTAAATTCAAAAAGATTGGACACTGGCAATGAGCGACTTGTGCCAAGCGAATTCGAAGTCAGAGGTTGATGCAGCCCAAAAATAGAAGTATTAATTATTCTCCCTCATCTTGCAATTAAAAACTGATGACTTTGGTCATATATCAGCCTGGAATTACTAGTGACTTTCGTCATACATTGATTTGGACTTTTTGATCAATAATTATTATGTATGAATTTATACGATGAGGTAAATATTAAACACCTTGATGGATACCAAAACAAAAGTAGCTGTCTAAAATTGCTGAATCCAAACTTCAGCAGAATATAACTTTAATCTCAATAAGGAGTTGATTCCATGTTGAAACCAAACCGTGTATCGATAGTGCTAGCTGCTGCTGCCTTGATCGTTGTTCCCACTCTTTTGAGTGCGCCTGCAAGTGCCCAAACGGAAGTCTACGTTATTGGCGATCGCAATCAAAATTGGGATCGTGACGGCAGATCCTATCGTAGAGACAGGGATAATTGGAACCGCAACGATAGATCCTATCGTGGAGAAGTCAGGAATCCTAGAGATCGGGATAATTGGAACCGCGACGATAGATCCTATCGTGGAGAAATCCGAAACCGTAGAGATCGAGATAATTGGAACCGTGGCAACCAACCTTATAGCAGAGTAATCAGACTAGGTAATGGTGATATCAGATATCCCAATGGGCGGATTATTCCTGCTAGATCCATAGTTAGACTGCGTAATCAAGGTTACTTCAGACTTCCCAACGGGGATATTCTTCTTCCCAATCAGGAAATTGTTCCTGCTGGAAGATTAGTCAGAGTGCGTGATGATTATTTTAGACTTCCTAGTGGGCTGGTACTGCAAATAAACCTTTAAAACACGTAAGAATTCAGCACCCAGAAGTCAGGAGTCAGAATTTATCCAGAATCTAGAATGATTGGTATATTTATTCATCAAATGCTCTCCTGATTCTTTAACTATTCTGAATTCTGAATTCTGACTCCTGAATTCTTACTAAAACACTAAAAACTCAAAAATTGCCAGTATAAGGCTGCCAGGCTATAGTTTTAGCCGTGGATAACCAGCTTGGTAGCCGTTCTTTTTAGATGAAGGTATATGAAAATTGATACACAAAAGACCGTAGATTCGTCAGATTCATCAATTTCGATTCCAGAGGTAAAGAAAAAAAAAGGCAGACGTAACTGGCTTTCTTGGCTAATTGCTCTTTGTCTTTTGGGTGGAATTGGCTATGCAATTTATTATCAAGTAGCTGTTGTTTCCCGACAAGAAGCTGGTCGTCGGTTGCTGACAAGACCTGTACAAAGGCAGAGCTTAACAATCACAGTTTCAGCGAACGGAACAGTGAAACCTGAGCGGTCAATCAACCTCAGCCCGAAAAATTCCGGCATCTTGAAAACACTGCTGGCGAAAGAAGGAGATATCGTTAAACAGGGACAGATTGTTGCTTACATGGATGATTCCAACCTGCGGGGGCAACTCACCTCTGCTCAAGGACAATTGGCACAATCCGAGGCAAATTTGCAAAAAGCGATCGCAGGTAATCGTCCTCAAGATATTGCTCAAGCCCAGGGATCGGTAGACGAAGCTGTGGCAAATCTGCAAAAGGTACAAGCAGGGAATCGCTCTCAAGATATTGCCCAAGCACAGGCACGCTTGCAAAGCGCTCAAGCCACCCTCCGCCAAGCAGAAGATGATTTTCTTCGCAATCAACAGCTTTACAATGCAGGCGGTATATCCCTTCAGACTCTTAACCAAAACCGCGCTACTCGTGACAGCGCCCAAGCTAGTGTAAATGAAGCACAACAAGCACTAGGGTTGCAAAAAGCTGGGTCACGTCCAGAAGACATCGAGCAAGCAAGAGCCGTAGTGAAGCAGAGACAGCAAGCTTTGGCACTTGCAAAAGCCGGAAGCCGCCAAGAAGATATTGACGCAGCCCGCGCCCAGGTAACATCTGCTCGTGGTTCGCTGCAAAACATCCAAGCCGAAATCAATGACACAATTATTCGCGCCCCCTTTGATGGGGTAGTGACAAAGAAATTTGCCGATCCCGGTGCTTTCGTGACACCTACAACTGCCAGTAGTGAAGTAGCTTCTTCTTCTTCTTCTTCAATCTTGTCTCTAGCTTCAACAAATGAAGTTGTCGCAAGTTTAGCTGAAACAAATATTTCCAAAATCAGCCTTGGTCAAAAAGTCTCGATTCAAGCAGATGCCTACCCAGGAAGAACCTTTGAAGGTAAAGTCAGCCAAATCGCTGCCCAAGCAATAGTAGAGCAAAATGTCACCAGTTTTGAAGTGAGAGTATCACTTTCAGACCCCCAAAGGTTACTGCGGTCTGGGATGAATGTGGAAGCAGATTTTCAAGTCGGTCAAGTTGAAAATGTTTTAGTAGTGCCAACCGCCTCGGTAGTGCGCCAACAAAATGCCACAGGTGTATATGTGCCTGGAGCAGATAACAAACCTGTGTTTACTCGCATTGAAACCGGCGTTACCGCGAATAACTTTACTGAAGTTAAGTCTGGATTGACAGGAAACGAGAGAGTATTACTCAGTTTCCCACCAGGATCGCGTCCGCAATCAACACCACGAGGAGGAGTTTTCCCTGGTATGGGTGGTGGTGGCGGAGGAAGAGGAGGCGGTGGCGGCGGAGGTCGTTCAGGCGGTGGTTCTGCTGGTGGTTCCCCTTAAAGTGAGTTTTTAAATCAATAGGGTTTAGTTAAAAAGAGGCAAGAGAGCAAGGGGATGGAACAGAAAGGCAAGTAAAAAGGCTCAACTG
>NZ_JAYGHE010000055.1:24421-55407 GCF_034931145.1 Nostoc sp. UHCC 0252
CCGAGTAAAAAGGCTCGACTGTCGGGTAAAAAGGTTCAACTTTTCTAACGAACCGCCTTCTCTACGAGAGGTTTGCGTCAACGCGCAGCGTCTCGTTAGAGAAGGACGCAAAGGAAAAGAAGGAAAAGAAGGAAGAAATGCTTAACTCAATTGTGTTGAGTTTTAAATAAAATCTTATGTTTAAGATATTTAAGGGCTTTTACAAACCTAAGAAAACCCGCACAGTACCGTTGCTGGAAATCTTGACAATGGCGGCAGAAACTCTGTGGAGTAACAAATTACGCACAGGTTTAACTATGCTGGGCGTAATTATTGGGATTTCTTCAGTCATTGCGATTACTTCTGTCGGTCAGGGAGTGCAGAAGGGGGTTGAGCAACAGATACAAGCATTGGGTACAGATGTGATCCAAATCTTGGCGGGTGCTGCAAGAAGCGGGAATGTCCGTCAAGGAGTAGGTTCTAGTAGTACCTTGACTTGGGAAGATGCAAAAGCGATCGCTACACAAGCGCCGTCAGCACAGATGGTTTCTGCTTATCTTCAACGATCTGCCCAAGTTGTATATGGGGGACAGAATACCTCAACAACCATTTATGGCACAGATTTAAACTACCCAGAAATCAGGAATACTCACCCCCAGCAAGGGAGATATTTTACTCAAGAAGAACTAGACATTGCTGCACAGGTAGCTATTCTTGGCCCTACAGTTCAAAATACCCTCTTTGGACAGGGTGTAAATCCGCTCGGCGAGAGAATTCGTATTCAGGGAGAGGCTTATGAAGTGATTGGGGTGATGGAACCTAAAGGTTCTCAGGGGCCGATGGATCGAGATGACCAGATTTTCATTCCTCTAACTAGTATGTCGAAGAGACTAGTTGGAAACAATGCTCTGGTAGGCGTTTCTGTAAATGGAATTTTAGTTAAAGGCGCTAATCAGGAAGAATTAGAAGCTGCTCAGTTTCAAGTTACCAATCTTTTACGGTTGCGTCACAACATTTATCCGCCACAAGCTGATGATTTTCGGCTGACTAATCAAGCTGATATTGTTAGTACCTTCACTAATATTGTCGGTTTATTTACAGTCATGGTGGTAGCGATCGCCGGAATTTCGCTAGTGGTTGGTGGAATTGGTATTGCTAACATTATGCTGGTTTCCGTAGTTGAGCGGACGCGAGAAATCGGGATTCGCAAAGCCGTAGGAGCCACCAATTCGGCAATCTTGAATCAATTTTTAGCTGAAGCGATCGTGATTTCCATTGCTGGCGGAGGTATTGGAATGGTGACAGGGATTTTATTAGCCTTTATAGCTTCAAGCGTTTTCAAATTTCCCTTTGTAATTTCTTTGTTATCGATTATTGCTGGATTTGTACTCTCATTAAGCGTTGGCTTAGTGGCTGGGGTGATTCCAGCACGGAACGCATCTAAATTAGATCCAATCAACGCTTTAAGAAGCGACTAAGCCTAAGAGTAATGAGTAGTGAGTAATGAGTAATGAGTAATGAGAGTTCTCAAAAAAACTCAACCCCCACCACTAGAGAAAAGTGTTGAGTGCTGAGTGCTGAGTAAAAACCTAGTTTTTTCAAGCCGTTGAGCAATTAACACTGCCCTAACCTATGTGACTACGGCTATAAATGAACTCTCATTACTCATTACTCACTACTCACTACTCACTACTCACTACTCATTACTCATTACTCACTACTCATTACTCAATTTATGCCAACGATGATTTGGATGGAATCTATTACTAAAACTTACTATTTAGGAGAAGTTAGTGTTCCAATTCTTAAGGGAATTGAACTCTCTATTGAGGAAGGGGAATATGTCTCGATTATGGGTGCGTCAGGTTCGGGGAAATCCACGCTTATGAATATTTTGGGATGTTTGGATCGTCCAACAACTGGAGACTATATTTTTGAAGGGAGAAACCTGACGACTTTTGATGATGATGAATTAGCCTATATCCGCAACCAAAGGATTGGTTTTGTTTTCCAACAATTTAACCTATTGGCACGGGCGACAGCGCTGGAAAATGTTATGTTACCAATGGTTTATGCTAACTTGCCCAAACCAAAACGCCGTGAAAGGGCATTAGAAGCCTTGGAAAAAGTGGGATTAGAGGCACGCACATCTAACCGTCCTAGTCAACTATCTGGGGGACAACAACAACGGGTAGCGATCGCTCGTGCTTTGGTTAATCGGCCTGCATTAGTTTTAGCAGATGAGCCAACAGGGGCTTTAGATACTGAAACTTCTCGTGAGGTAATGAGTTTGTTGACAGAACTTAATGACCAAGGAATCACAATTGTGATTGTCACTCATGAACCAGATATTGCTGCTCAAACCAAAAGGATTATTCGAGTTCAGGATGGTTTGATTGTCGGCTAATTTGTTAATATCAACCCTTAGAAGGAGAATTTAAAATTTAAATCTCTGTGGGTCAATCAAGATGAAAACTTTTGATTGTTGCCTCAAAGAAACCTAATTAATGACCACATCTAGATTATGAATTTCAGCTTATTCTTCGTGCATTCTACCTGGATTGGCGTAGCGATCGCGATTCTTTTCCCAGCTTTAGCAGGCGCATCAACTCCCCCAAAACCACAGAATACCCCAAGTACTGTACAGGTTCCCGATTACCTGAACCCTAATGCCAACCCTCTCCAATTTCCTACCAAACCGGGGGAAGTAAGGATTCAGGGAACTGTGCCAGTAACTTTGGCACAAGTTTTAGAACTAGCACGACGCAATAATCGAGACTTACAGGTAGCCATATTAGAGCTAGAACGTAGTCGTTTCGCGCTACGCGAGTCTCAAGCTGCCTTGTTTCCTACTCTTGATATCAACAGTAATATAACTAATAGTGGCAATGGTTTTAGGAATAATCCATCTCAATCCAGCACCTCTTTTAGTGGTTCAGCACAACTGAATTATGACCTCTATACCTCCGGTAATCGAGAAGCCACAATCCAAGCAGCCCAAGAGCAACTACGTGTAGATGAGTTGAATGTTGAAAATCAATCTTCGACAATTACGTTGAATGCCACGACTCAATACTACGATTTGCAACAAGCAGATGAACAAGTAAGAATTAATCGGTCTGCTGTGGAAAATGCCCTGGCTAGTTTGCGGGACACTCAAGCCAGAGAACGGGCTGGAGTGGGTACGCGGTTCGATGTGCTGCAAGCTCAGGTGAATTTAGCAAACGCCCAACAAGAACTGACTAATGCGATCTCGCAGCAGCAAATTGCCCGTCGTCAACTTGCCACCTCGTTAAGTTTGTCGCAGTCAGTTGATATTACTGCCGCAGATCCTGTAGGGTTAGCGGGTCTTTGGCCGCAGACGTTAGAACAAAGTATTGTCCGGGCTTATCAAAATCGTCCAGAATTGCAACAGCAATTAGCACAACGCAACATTAGCGAGCAACAGCGTCGTCAGGCACTTTCACAGCTAGGGCCGCAAATTGGTTTGTCAGGCAGCTATAATCTGCGAGATCGGTTTAATGATGGTGTCAGCATTAATGATAGCTATTCAGTAGGACTCGACGGCAATCTCACTGTGTTTGATGGAGGAGCAGCAAGAGCAAGGGCGGCTCAGTCGAGAGCTAATACTGCGATCGCAGAGACTCAATTTGCTAGCCAGCGCGATATAATTCGCTTTGATGTAGAACAGTACTATTCTCAATTACAATCAAATTTAAATAATGTGCAGACTTCTAGCGTGGCTTTAAATCAAGCCAGGGAAGCTCTGAATTTAGCCAGGTTGAGGTTCCAAGCTGGTGTAGGCACTCAAACAGAGGTAATTGCTGCTGAGAATGACCTGACAAGAGCGGAAGGTAATCGAGTCACAGCTATTTTGGATTACAATCGCGCTTTAGCTAATTTGCAAAGATCAGTCACTTCCAGGGCTTCGCGTTAAGGTAGAACTTATTTTCGAGCGCGAACAAAGAACTTTGTCGTGTCTTCCCAAATACCTTGATCAGTTGCTAGTTTCTCAATTTCTGCTTTGTACTCAACTTGCAACTGATTTAATTGTTCTTGTGATAATTTTGACAACAAAGGATTACCTTTAAAACTTATATTCATTGCTATCTCAGATAATCTGTTATCTCTAAGAGGGCGATAACGTCCCGATGGCTCAATCTTAATTTCAATATCTCTAAAACCTGCCTGATTGAGCAAATCCCGGCATTTTTCTGGAGTTCCAAGTGGTTCAAGGATATGTGGTAACGATACACCTAAAACTCTAGCGCAGACACTCTGCTGAAGAGATGCCATATAAGCAGTTTCGGGAGGACAAGTAAATGCCACAAATCCTCCAGTTTTCAAGAAGCGATACCACTTTTGTAAACTAGCAAGGATATTAGGAAAAAGTACAATTGCCTCACAGCAAAAGACAACATCAAAACTACTATTACTAAAGTGGAAATATTCTGCGTCTGCCTCAATCAACTCGATGTTTTGTAATCTTGCTGCTGCAATCTTAAGTCTTGCTTGATGCAACATTCCAGGGGTCATGTCAATCCCAATCACGTACCCATCTGAACCAACTTTTTCAGCTGCGGGTATCGAAACTAAACCTGTTCCAGTCGCCACATCAAGAATTTTCTGTCCCGAATCTAGTGGAACAAATTCAAGTAGCAGCTTGGCATCTAGAGGATGGCGAGTACCTTCCTCATGGTCATAAGTGGTTCTACTACCATAGAATTCTTTTAGTTGCTGCTTATAACTATCCCGATCAGTCATAACCAAATGTTAAATTTTCTACATTTTATAGTAACTCTTGTTGTGATATTGAGTTGCTTGCTGCTGAATCCAACCCTGACAGTACAAGCCGCGACTTCATCCCCCACTGTTTACGAACAACGGATAATCCATAGTCCAGATGGTATTGGCAAATACTATATGGGGCGCGAAATCGCTAAAGTTATGGGATATACAGGCGCTAGCTGGTTAGAACGTCCAAGCCGAGAGGGAGAAGAACAGCCAAGTAAGGTAGTCAGCCTCCTGAATCTGAAGCCTAATGATGTTGTAGCGGATATTGGCGCTGGTACAGGTTACTTAAGCTTTCGCATCGCACCTTTATTAACAACAGGTAAGGTGTTAGCTATAGATGTTCAACCAGAAATGTTGGAAATCATTGAGTTATTCAAAAAAGAGAAAAATATCACCAATGTTGAGCCGGTTTTAGCCACTTTTACTGACCCCAACTTACCATCTGAAAGTATCGATTTGGCGTTGATGGTAGATGCTTATCATGAACTTGAGTATCCCCAAGAAGTGATGCAGGGAATTGTGAAAGCACTTAAACCAGGTGGTAGGGTAGTGCTGGTTGAGTACCGAGGTGAAAATCCTTTTATTATGATTAAAGGTCTACACAAAATGACTCAAAAGCAAGTTCGTAAAGAAATGCAAGCCGTTGGTTTGGTTTGGCGTGAAACTAAAAACTTATTACCTCAACAGCATTTAATGGTGTTTGAAAAACCTGATTCTAGCGATTTATTAACAAAATGAGGCTTGGGTAGTATTTCCGTAGAAAAATATGTACTAAGCCATAATAAAGTAAGACTCCCTGCCAGAGCAGAAAATCATGGTCAACCTATCACTCAAGCAACGAATTCCTCCTTTAGAGAATGGCGATCGCCTCACTCGCTACGAATTTGAGCGACGCTATCAAGCAATGCCCCGTCATCAAAAAGCAGAATTAATTGAAGGAGTTGTATACTTGGCATCCCCATTACGCTTTGAAAGTCATGCTGAACCACATGGCCATACAATCACTTGGTTGGGAGTTTATGAAGCATCAACTCCTGGTGTGAGATTGGGAATTGAGCCAACAGTCCGCTTAGATCGAGACAATGAACCGCAACCAGACGGAGTGTTATTAATCACGCCAGCAGCGAGAGGACAATCTCGTTTCAGCAGTGATGATTACATAGAAGGTGCGCCAGAATTCGTAATAGAGATAGCAGCTAGCAGTGTTGCTATTGATTTATATGACAAGAAAAAAGTCTATGGTCGAAATGGGGTAAAAGAGTACATGATTTGGCAAATATTTGAAAATAAATTAGATTGGTTTAGTCTACAGCAAGGAGAATATGTATCCTTAAAAGTGGACGCAGATGGAATTATAAAAAGTCAAGTATTTCCTGGTTTGTGGTTGTCAATGTCAGATTTACTTGCTGGAAATATGCAGCAAGTATTGGCTATCTTGCAGTTGGGATTGAATTCGCCAGAACATCAAATATTCGTGCAGCAATTATCTAGCTAAGGAAGATATACAGCCACTTCCCTTGTAGGGAAGGGGAGTAAAATTCTAAGCCTTTATCCGAAAGTGATTTTTTGACATTAGTCTATTTTTTTGGGAATGAGACTTGCACTTTTAGTTGCACTATTCCAAACAATCCAACTAACAGAATTATCTAACTCATCGGGACTATTTGAAACTTTAAAATATAGTTTTTCTTCGCCTTTCATTTCAACGGCAAAGTCGGCATTTTGAGCATAAACGACTATAAAACCTTTGTCTCGCAAACAATACATCGCCCAGGCTTTCAATGATTGCTTATATGGTTCGTGTGGAATAGGCGGTTTCGTGATTGTGTCTTCAATTACTTTAAATATTTGTTGTATTTTTGCGGTCATAGTAGATACTTTTGTTATTCCCCTTAAGTTAACTAGCTTCTGGATCACAACGAATTTCAATCATAAATCCATCTGGATCGTAAAAATACACACCTCTACCAGTAGGACGAGTAACTGGGCCATGAGCGATCGCTATTTTATTTTCCCTGATCACTGTCACCGCTTGCTCAAATAACTGCGGATCGATATCAAAAGCCAGATGGTATGCTCTGGTGAATGTCTTCTCTGGATTGGGATCTGGTGGTGATAACTCTGGTTCCCCGAATAAATCTAAAATCGTACCATCCGGGGTAATAAAATTGGCTACTTTCCCTGATGCGACAAGTTCCACCAGAGTTGCGGGTACTTCGTCGCCTGTAAGTTCGTGCAAACCCAAAACTGTACCATAAAAGTAGCGGGAAGCTTGCATATCCTGGACGTTAAGGGCTATGTGATGCACTTTACGCAGATTTCCTGGCGCAAGGACACTGTTTACGGACTGGGTGCTAGATAGCATAGTAGAACAAAATCTCAATACTTTGATAGAAGCTGAACTTTTTACTTCAAGTTTACTATTCCTAATAAAAATCTATCATGACATTTGATTATTCTTTAGACTTCAAAAATATTGATTTTCGCCAACATCCTGAACTTTATCGCGTTGGTAAGGGTGAGCAGGGTGTACTTTTGGTAGAACCATACAAATCAGAAATTCTTCCCTACTGGCGGTTCAAAACTCCTGATATTGCTAGAGAGTCAAGTGAAAAAATCTACGATATGTTTCTTGTTTATCTAGAACAAGATGATTTTGTGGGTGCGGATATGGCGCGAAAGTTTATCCAAATGGGTTATACCCGCTCTCGCCGTTATGCTAATCATAAAAGCGGCAGAAAATATAAACAAAAATCGGAAACTTTAGATTCTAAAAAAGAGATTCTTCCTTACGAAGAAGATCCAGTTAAAGCGGAATCAGCAGCAATATTTAAAGCCAAATGGATACAAGCAAAGATAGACGAGAAATATCAAGAGCTTTTAGCCAAACATAAACAGATGTATGAGAACATCTGAATCTTTGCGTAAGTCCGAAATTATACAAAGAATTGTTGAACTTTTATAGTTGGTTATGGAAGTGTTTCTAAATATATTCATTACAAGCAAAAAAGTCTGCATTTATAACAAATCTTTGTGCTGCACTGCACTGCCATTATTAATGCTGCGTTACACTAGGTTTATGAACCCTAATGATTTATATATAAGTTGAAAATCATCATGGAAAAGATAGAACTTGAACTAGATAGGCTCACCTTTGAACGAGCAAAAACTTTGGCAATTGTCAATCAATCAACTCTATCAGAATTGATTACTAATGTAATTGAACGTCTAGCAGAAATTCAGGAGAAAAAAGATCCATTAATGGGATTATATGCGGATGTACCAGAAATTGTTGATGAAATTGTTGCTGAGGCGATGGAAAAAAGAGGATATACTGGATCAGATGAATAAAGTAGAAAAGTCCCTACTTGATACAGATATTCTTTCAGAAATTATTAAACGAGCAAATCCTCGTATTATTGCTAAAGCCAATACCTACTTAAACCAGTTTGATAAATATACAATTTCTGTAATTACAGTTATGGAAATTGTAGAAGGTTGGCAAAAACGTAAGCAAGAACAACGTCTTCAGCAATTTTTAGCTATCGTTAGTTCACAGGAGATATTATCCTTTGATTTAACAGAAGCGGTATTAGCAGGGAAAATCTACGCTGATTTAGAGACAACCGGAAAAAGAATTGGTTATCCTGATTGTATGATTGCAGCAATTGCCATCCGTCATAACCTAACTTTAGTTACTGGTAATTTATCGCATTATCAAAGGATTCAGGATTTAGATTATTCACTAAGACTAGATAACTGGCGTTTCTAGTGACAATGGTGATGGATGAAGTGGCATCAAGTTTAGCCATTAGCTAAATTCTCTAATGCAGATGTAAAAGCCTTCGTACTAATCATTTTGGACTGACTCAACGTAACTTAAGCAGCTTGTTCAAAAACCATATCTGCTCATCTCTTGCAAATTTCGGTTGCAAGAGATGAGCAGACTGTAAGCAAGGTTTAATTGGATCTCTCCTCAGCTACTAATTGCAATAACTTGACAAATAGTTAGTGCTGAAAATTTATTTTATCACTAAGTGTGATCACTTATTTCTAGGTCAATAGTACCGAGATTTAATTAGAATTTTTATACTTCATTGCTCGTTTAATCTCATCTTTGCTAAGAGTTATTCCAGAGGTGTTCAGTGCAGCAAAAATATTAACTATGTCTTTATCGCTTACTTCTGCAACTACTTGAATAGGAACTTGATAATCTTTGAACCTATTATGAACTGCATATAATTCATCTAATAATGCTTCATTATCATCAAATTTTGCAAGATTAGCCTGCCTCTGCATAAACTCTTCAGTTTTGAAGAGTGATGACATATTCAATAATTTAGTTTTATCTTGCCCTTCTTGCGGAAAAATAAACTTTTTCTGTTCTAAATCGTATAGAAGTGTAAAACGTTTATTATTTCCCAAAAAAACATTATAGAGAGCAGTTAGTCTTTGAGAACCATCTAATATCCAAAGTATTTTCGACGAGACAAACTTATTTAAGTCAGCTTTTGGGAACAAACTCAATTCACTAGAGGCACTCTCGAAATGATCTGAATCATGTTCGACTGCTATTAGCATTCCAATTGGATAACCACTGTTAATGCTCTCAAAAAGGTCTTTAACCGCTTTTGTACTCCATACGTATGGACGTTGGAAAGCAGGAACTGTAAGGCTACCATTTTCCATCATGTGAAAAATATTATTAAGTGTGTAGGCAATAATGTAATTTCTAGCCATTGTTATCCTCCTCTACATCATCAATTAAACTACCCTCTAGCACTTTCTCTCTTGATTCTAAAATGATTGACTCTAAAAGATGTAGAGTATGGCTTAAGTAACCTACTTTAAAACGACTGGACGAAAAATCCCATTTCCACTTACTTGTATCTTTATCCTGAGAAATGCGTTGTTTTTCATAAAATTTGTGTGTTAATTCCTTTAATACTTCTTGTAATTGAGTTGTTATCTGTATCTCTGCTTCAATATTGATATCTTCTGCATTCCAGTCTATATCATAAATCTTTGCAGGAAATGAAACATAAACATGATATGCATAGTATCCATCATCACGTTCTTGGCTATATTTTCTGTACTTTAATTTATGAAATTTTGCATATTCAATAATCCTATCTATTTGCAACAAAACCAGGCCCATCTATAAATCGGCACACCAAAGTACAACGAACAAGATCATTGAACTGGGTAAACATATTTTGGTGATTTATCCAGCCATTTTTAGGCAATTCTGGAAAGTTTTTATTCCATAAAATATTCAATCTATATGTTTTTTCAATAGCAGATAAATACGGTTTTGTAACCATTTTTACCTCATGGCTATTCATAAAAAGTTCTGAAGAGGTTTTCTGACTATATTCTGTTTTCCAAATTGAAGCCTGAGTTGAGAAAAAAACAAAAAACTTATGCTGCATTATTGCATTGTAGATATTACTTATATTTGTTTCATAAAGCCTTTCAATTCTCGGATCATTAAAATCACTTGATAGACTATGCTTTGCCCACTCTTTGTACTCTTCTAAGCTGATCTTTTTTTCCATTTTACCTCTCTCTTATGACTTCAACCTACCTAATAGCTCAACTCAGCGTCAAGATAGGCTATCTTTAACATCTATGAGATTTTAACTGAAACTTATCAATAATTCGGATCTGAGTGGATAGGCTGATAAATTATAAAATATTACGCTATACGATGAATTAGACTAAGAATTACAGCATATCTTCTAGCGAAAAGCGGTATTTCACATTCAATCATCGCTAAACTAAGCACTGGGCATTTCCATTAGACAAACATACTGATGTTACAGACAGAAAACTTATAGCATGAGGTTACTAATATAACTCATACTCTAGAACGCCAACCCTGTACTCACACATTCAAACTCCTAAACAACAGCAAATTGCCTTCCCCCTCAAGTAAACCGAAGTACAAGCCAAACATCTGGTAGCTGGAAATTGCCTAATTGAAATCCCTTCAACACTAAACTACAAGTCGTCTATCTCTTCCCTTTGACCAATGAAGCCATTGCCGATGATATGATGGTTGCCATAGCGATCGCTCCTAATCTGGCAACCTCCGTAAATGCTCACGAGTACGGTTCTACTGACTAGATAATTTTTTATTGAGAATCCCTTGCTTACCCAGCCAAAAAAAGCTATCTCTGAATGCAAGTTGGTATCATTATGCAAGGCTACCCTAATCTGGTAGCGATCGAGTTACGATCTTGTCACACCCTTTTTTTGATTTGAGAAGTCCTATTCCAGAATTTTCTGGTTAAAATAGTATATCTGTTCTACTCAAACTCCGAAACCGACATTCCTTAAAACCATATATTTAGATTAGAGGCATTAGAGGCAGAAATGGCTATCAACACCGATACTTCAGGCAAGCAAAAAGCGCTGACTATGGTACTCAACCAGATTGAGCGCAGCTTTGGTAAAGGAGCAATCATGCGCCTGGGTGATGCTACCCGGATGCGGGTGGAAACAATTTCTAGTGGAGCGCTCACCCTAGATTTAGCGTTGGGTGGTGGTTTACCGAAGGGGCGGGTAATTGAAATTTATGGGCCGGAAAGTTCCGGTAAGACTACAGTAGCCTTACATGCCCTCGCCGAAGTGCAAAGGAATGGCGGTGTTGCAGCCTTTGTTGATGCAGAACACGCCCTTGATCCTACTTATGCTGCGGCATTGGGTGTAGATATTGACAATTTGCTGATTTCCCAACCTGACACTGGCGAATCAGCTTTGGAAATTGTCGATCAGCTTGTTCGCTCTGCTGCGGTCGATATTGTAGTCATTGACTCAGTAGCAGCACTGGTTCCTCGTGCTGAAATTGAAGGCGACATGGGTGACGCTCACGTTGGTCTGCAAGCGCGGTTAATGAGCCAAGCTCTACGTAAAATTACTGGCAACATTGGTAAATCTGGTTGTACAGTAATTTTCATCAACCAGCTGCGGCAAAAAATTGGTGTTACCTACGGTAGCCCAGAAACTACAACTGGTGGTAACGCGTTGAAATTTTACGCTTCGGTGCGCTTGGATATTCGCCGAATTCAAACCTTGAAAAAAGGTACAGATGAATACGGTAATCGCGTTAAGGTCAAAGTCGCCAAAAATAAAGTAGCGCCGCCTTTTAGAATAGCGGAATTTGACATTATTTTTGGTAAAGGTATTTCTACCTTGGGTTGTGTTGTTGACCTAGCAGAAGAAACTGGCATTATTGTCCGCAAAGGAGCTTGGTATAGTTACAACGGCGATAATATCTCCCAAGGACGAGACAACGCCATTAAGTATCTAGAAGAAAAGCCCGAATTTGCTGAGGAAATTAAGAAATTGGTGCGTGAAAAGCTAGATAAAGGCGCTGTTGTTTCTGCTAACTCTGTAGCTAAAGCCAGTGAAGAAGATGAAGAGGAAGATGTCGATTTAGAGCCAGAAGAATAAGGAATGTGGATTTAATCTACAACTTTTAATGTGTAGTGGGTTACAACTATTAGACTAGAAAGCCCACTTCTTAAAGGGTGGGAGTGTCAAGAAGCAGCTAACCCACCTTTTTTTGTAAGATATTGATGAGTTACACAAACCTAACGAAATGATTGCTATCTATGATGAGCAATCATTTTTATTGTATTTACAGCGTTTTTCAGGTAGATGAAGCACACGGGTAAGGGCACAAAAATGTTGTGCCTGCTGTATCAGATCATTGGGTCTAAAACCGCTAACCTATTGCGTAAAACTAGGGGCACAATATTCTTGTGCCCCTATTGATTGCATATACTTCACACAATTAAAAATTGTTATAATTTGCAGTTTTTTAACTAGGATTTTATGGTACTTTTCTGCTAAAAAAGCGGTCTAAAATTTCTGATTTCTGTTCTGAACTAAAGTTGTCATAATAATGTTCAATCTTCTCAAATAGTGGGGAATTTCTTAAAATATCTAAATTATCATCTGCTTTTACAAATATAGATTTTTGTCTATCCCGGGAGAAAGCACGTATTTCTACTTGATTGTCATTCTTTCTATGCACAAGCTGCATTAATAACTCCATTGCTACACTTGGCAAAACACGGTACGTAGTATTCATAAAAAAATCAAAAGTCATGTTACCTACACAGATGCGATCGCCATCTTTGAGCTTGACTGGCCCAAAAGCGCGATCGCCATTTACGAAGGAGCCATTGGTACTGTTGAAATCTATAAAGTAGAAACCTTGATTGTCAATATATTGAATAGCCGCATGGCGACGAGACATATAATTATCAGCGATGCGAATACCATTGTTGCGATTACGCCCTATTGTCCATATCTGCTGTGGCTGTCGTAAACTTTGAGTTTGATTGCCGCACAAGTTAGTTATCAAATAAACGGCATTAGCATCCACTACACCATGTACGTAACATAACTTCATCTTCTTCAACGATGGTTGAGATAGATTTTCTAGTTGAAGAATTTCATCTAGAAGACTGCTGTGATGCTCATACAACTTGAGGAATACCTGATATAGAGTTAATCTCCGTTCTATTTCTGTTTGTGCAAAGTCAGTCATGATACCTAAACCTTGTATTTCCTGATTTCGGTTGTAAATATTCTGCTTCAGCCTACAATCAGGGATAATTAACTAATTTTTCGCTTCTCGCTGTAATCTCAAAATTTGAGTGGCTTTAGAGCTTTATGTTTTACAGCTTTCAAGTGCGAGATCCCCTGTTGTTTATAGCAATAAAAAGCATGAAAATATATATGAAAAATAATTATGATGCTTTATTGTTTATTGTAAATAATCATTTGTTATTTGTAACAGAGCATAATTATAAAGATTTTATGAAGATTCGCAAATTAGCTCCGTATTTTTCCTAAGTAATCGGATTTTTCTTAACATTTGCTAGAGCGGTAGCTATTACTCGACCCAACTATAACAATCCTAAATTATTTGTGATAAACAAAATCCCCGACAACTTTTAAGAAGTCGGGGATCTGCGGATTGCAATTCTTACAAATCAAATAGAATTGCTAGATCGGATCTAATATCAGGTTCGGTTAAACACTTATAATATCTGTAGGTTGGGTTGAGGAACGTAGACCCGAAGGGGCTTCTCGAAGAGTAACCCAACATTTGCTCCATATTCATGTTGGGTTTCACTACGCTTCAACCCAACCTACATAGATAGATTTTATTACAAGTAATTACCCGAACTTGATATAATTGGTCAATTCTGAATAAAATTCAAGTTTTATCGAGAAAAATCCGGGTTGATTTATCAAGCTAATAAGAAAATTGAAGCTTTGTAAGCTTGATAAAACAATATACTTCAATTTAAGATTTGCTTCTCCCTAACCCTTATTCAGAATTAGAGAACTAGTCTGAGAGCCAAAGAAAAGGACTAGCTCCAAAATCTCAACTTTCAACTTATAATAAACCTCGTTTACCATTGGGGCGAATGGTCATCCAATTCGTTTTTGCTAGTGCTAGCTGCTCATCAGAAATTTTGGCATTGGTAAGATTAGCACCACATAGATTAGCTCCTCGGAGGTTAGCATTGCTGAGATAAGCATTACTGAGGTCTGCACCTCGCAGGTCTGCTCCTTCTAAGTCAGCATGGTTAAAATATGCTTTGCTCAAATTAGCATCTTTAAGATTTGCTTTAGTGAGACTGGCTCTGCCAAAGTCACTATTGTGAAGATTAGCTCCCTGAAGATTGGTTTTTTGCAATTGAGTAGAATGGAAATTTGTTCCTGATAGGTCAACACCTTGCAGGTTCAGCAAATTTAAATTGTGGAGAGCAAAATCCCGTCTTCCCTTTTGATAGGCGGTTAACAAACTTTGGGTATCTAACTTACGCTCAACTTTAGAATTTTGACCTTGCGAACCATTGCTGTTGCTGTTAGCAAAAGTTGTTGATTTGGCCATCCCAGAACCCTGGTGTAATCCGGCCGCCTCTGCTGCCTTAGCTCGTCTGGCACGAATTGCTGCCGCTACCTGTGCCACTCCTGCACTGGTAGCAGCTACAGAAGAATTGTTGCATAAAACAGCAGAATTTTCTAAATGGTTGTGTGTTCGCTCTTTAGATCCAGTATCTGATTTAATTAATAAACCCTTTGCTAAACTTTCTAAGTATGGTTCTATTTCTAAGGCTCTGAGAACGTCTGACGCAGACTGATAGCGATTACGTACAGACACGTCTAACATTTTTCGCAATACATTGCTCAAATGATCGCTCACTTGGACAAGTTGCTCCCACATCATCTCGCCAGTGTTGGGATTGTAATCTAAGTCTTTAGGAGTTTTGCTAGTCAATAAATAAATGCATGTCACCCCCAGTGCATAAATATCACTGGCGTAGACTGGACGCATGGCCATTTGCTCTGGAGGTGCAAAACCAGGAGTACCAATAGCATAAGCGGTTAATGCTGTCTGTCCTGATGGACTTGTCGCACCTTGGCTGATTTGGTTTTTGACAGCACCAAAGTCGATGAGTACCATTCTAGAATCTTGAGTGCGGCGAATTAAGTTGGCTGGTTTGATATCACGATGAATCACCTTCTGATCGTGGATATATTGCAATAGTGGCAAAATCTCGCTCAAAAATTGCTTGACTCCAGTTTCACTCAAAATGCCGTTAAGTTTGACCTCCTCCTGCAAGGTATCACCACTGATGTATTCTTGAACTAAATAGAATTGCTCGTGATCTTCAAAATAGTCTAATAATCTTGGTACTTGGGGATGATTGCCAATCTTGCCTAGAGTTTTAGCTTCTCGTTCAAAGAGTTCTCTAGCCATCTGTAAAACGTGTGGGGCGCTTCCTGATGGGCGTAATTGTTTAATTACGCA
Source organism: Nostoc sp. UHCC 0252 (assembly GCF_034931145.1). Lineage (NCBI taxonomy): Bacteria > Bacillati > Cyanobacteriota > Cyanophyceae > Nostocales > Nostocaceae > Nostoc > Nostoc sp. UHCC 0252. The sequence goes on from NZ_JAYGHE010000055.1 coordinate 40,038, forward strand.
ACTCGGTTCTCCCGGTAAGCCTTGATCGTTAGCTAAGAAGGTTGCTCCAAAGCCACCTTGACCTAATGGTTTGATCACCTGATAGCGATCGCGCAACAGTAGTTGCGAGCCACAAGACTGACACCTTTGGCTATATACCAAATTTTCTGGATTGGGACAGATAGGATTTAAGCAGTAGCTCATGCACTGTCAACTCGCTGCACGAATAATCACGGGGAGCATTACACTCTTTCTCAATTATTTAGATATTAATCAACTGTTACCAGGTAATTTTTGCTGGAAATCCTTTGAAGAGTTTCTAAAGTTTACTTGGTATTACGTAAATTGTTTGCCTAAACAAGATAATTTATTATACTGATTAACAAATAATGCCAAAATCCAAAATTTGTGCTGCTCAACAGTGACCAATGCCAGTTGCTGTACTTGGGGAGATCCCAGACGCTAGCAAATATACCAGGCGATTAGAAATCGCGGCTACACAAACGAAGTCCGCCTACGCGGACTCGAAGAATTTGAAACCCACGGAGGTGGGTTTTGTTTGTATAGCCGCGTGAAGCCTTTGGCATAGCTTCGCTTAACGCGTAGCGTGCCGGAGGCTCTATTCCATTCGCCAGAGCAGGCGTATTTTTACAAAAGTGAGATGCTCCCGGGAAGACTGCTTTGGTTCCCCATCGCCCTTGGTATCTCCCCTCCCCTTGCCTACGAGACACTACACTAAGGGAGAAGATTGCACTGGCTACCTTACAGAAAATCACTGTAGGATTTTGGATGCCCAAATTTGGAGGCAATTTAGAATCGTCTCCATTAGTTTCCATTAGTCCTTTAGAGACTTTTAGCTGGCTTTCATGTCCACACTAATCAGCTGTTCGATAAGTGCAAAAACATCACTGCGGCTGAGTTTCTCTTTGCCACTAGCAAGAGCGTCAAGAGTACCATTAGCCAAGGTTAAGGGAATTTGGCAAAAATCTAAAGCTGGGCCGGTAGGAAGATTTTTGGTATAAGCTTCAGCTAAAGCAAGATTACGCCGTGCATACTCTTGCATATCTACCGCACTCCAACCTTCTGGGAAGAAGTCTACCCCACGTCCCAAATCTTCAGTATGATTACGCAGAATATTAACTGCTTGTAAACCTCGACCAAACCCAATAGCCTGAGTACGGTTAGTTGGCGTTCCATCGTACCAAGTCCATAAGTCCGACAGTAGTAATCCCACTGCGCCTGCAACCCCAAAGGTATAACGATCCAAATCAGATTCTGTGTAAATCTTCCAATTGGTTTCTGCCCAGTAAGCCATGCGGTCTGCCATTGCAGCAGTGGCATCCCAAATTCGAGGTGCGATGGTCTCTGGTGCTAGTAGCGACCATTCTCTAATCCTCACAGTGACTTCTTCTAGGGTATTCTCATAACCACTAAATCCGGCAAAGAAAGCATCTACAGCGAAGCCATCAACACCTGCCTGTAATGTCAGACTAATTGCTCTCAACAGCTTTGCTTTAGTAGCATTATCTAGCCCAGGATGATCTTCAATTTCATCAATGGCACGCATACACAAATATGCTGATGCTACTGCTTCTTGCAATCCTGGCGGTAAAAGATTAATCGGGATATAAAAAGTTCGACTAGTTTCTTTGAGGATTTGCAATGCATCTCTACGTAAATTCATGTTTTCACTCCCCGCTTGATTTTTGCACCACATGAAGTTTGCAGTTTTTTGATGATACTGGATATAGTTTTGACTAAACTTTAAAAACTATAGACTATAAAATACGCTGCTATTTCATCTAAAAATTAATAGTTTTTGGTATTGCAATTAACAAAACTCTCAAATTTATCAAAGTTTAATCTAGTATATAGGCTTTTGGTTGCAAAAAGTTGTCCGGTGTCGTTTAAGATAGCTCTCATGGTTTTTTAGCGCATATACAAATAATTATGCTAATATTTGACTGATTAAAGCGAAATATTTCCATGAAAAAATATCCGTTTTAGGGATTTAAAGGTGTTTGAAGTCTGCGTTAATCTAACTAACAAAGTGTAGTTATTGTATATATCAAGACAATACAGGTAAAGCTAGTAACGGTTAAAGTAACTATACCTAGCTTTGCTTGTTGAAGAGTTACAGTAGGTTAAATGGGACATTGAGAACTGTGATGCCTGAGTTAGGCATCGCTTAAGCTTAATCGTTTATGGTCGGAGCCTCCTTGCTATTCAAGGTGACATAAAGTGACCATAACTTAGAGCCAGAAGTTCCCGTATATTTACGAGATTGACAATACCAAAATAGGCTGTTTGTCCATTCGACTTGTTATGGTCGTCCTTAGTCATTTGTAATTACAAAGCACAAATAACTAATGACTAATGACAGCAAAGAGAAAAATATTTCACAAATGCTATATCTGCATCAGAATAGTATGTCTGTAGTAGTGCGATCGCTCCTATACAATTTGTGAACCAATGGGTTGATCTAAAGGACATCCTTCGAGATTTTGAAACACTCACAAAGGCGGTTTTTTGACTGACGATTATTTATACTCTAAATTTTACAAGAAAAATATGCATAGAGGTAGATGAAAAGCCAGTCAAGGGCTAGCCTAAAATACGAAGGACATAAATGATTAAACCGTAAGAAATACGGAAATTTACTACGCTAGATAGATGCGGTTAGAGAACACTAAATGTTAAATATTAACCGCTTGCGGCTGCAAGATATCAAAATTCCTGCAAATTCACTCGTGGCAAAAGTCGCAAGTGCGATCGCTGTTTTTGTTGGCAGTCTGGTATTAGTTGGCTGGTGTCTTGGCATTGAAGTTCTAAAGCGCGGCTTTCCTGGTAGTCCTGCCATGAAAGTCAACACAGCGCTGTGTTTCGTGTTGTGTGGTATCTCGCTGTGGCTATTTTCGCAACGAGGAGGCAGCAAGAGTAACAGAACAATTCAAAATTCCCCCCATAGTTCTTTCTCTCCTACTCTTCTAATTGCTAATTTATCTGTAATAGCAGCTACCACAATTGCTGCACTCACATTATGTCAATATCTATTTGGCTGGAATTTAACCATTGACGAGCTAGTGTTTCGTAATTCGCCAACTAGTACAGCGACATTGCATCCAGGGCAAATGGGAGTGAATACAGCAGTCAACTTTATACTGGTCAGCCTCGCCCTAGAAATTCTGATTAATCCAAAAAACCACCGCAGTTATTGGTATGGTCAAATTGTTGCTCTGATCGCTACTTTAATTTCCTTTCAGGCGCTCATGGGCTATGCCTACAAAGTAAAAGTTCTTTACGGGCTTACCCCTTACACAACATCAATGTCTTTACAGACGGTAGTGTTGTTCATCTTACTAAGTATAGGGATTCTGTGGGCGCGGGCAGAACAGGGATTAATGAAGGTAGTTACAAGTGATACTTATAGTGGCTTAATTGCGCGTCGTTTATTAATTGCCGCGATCGCAGTACCTTTTATATTGGGGTGGGTAATTGTTGAAAGTCAACGCGCACAACAATACGATCCGGCTTTTGCAGTATCGGTATTTGCGATCGTCTTGATGGTAATTTTTACTATTTTGATTTGGAAAAGTGCTAGGGTTATCGAACGTCTCAGCAATCAACGCGATCTTGCTCAGGAAGCACTGAGAACTTACGAAGCCAAACTAGGGAGTTTTGTCGATTCTAACGTTATTGGCATTCTGTTTGGCGATGTGTATGGCGGTATCCAGCAGGCAAACGACGAATTTCTCAGGATGATTGGTTACACCCAGGAGGATTTGTTAGCAGGTTTAAGTTGGAGCAATATCACACCACCAGAGTATTTATACTTGGATTTGCAAGGTGTGGCTGAAGCCCAAGGAAATACTAACGCTGCTTGTACACCATACGAGAAAGAATGTATTCGTAAGGATGGTAGCCGCATCCCGGTTTTGGTTGGTTACGTGTTGATAGGAGAAAAACGGGAGGAGTTAGTAGCGTTTATCCTCGACTTAAGCGAACGTAAGCTTGCAGAAGCAGAGCAACAAAAATTAGCATCGCTGGTAGAAAATAGCTCAGACTTTATCGGCATCGCCACCCTTGAGGGTCAATTACTCTACATAAATGATGCGGGTCAAAAGCTGGTAGGTCTTGCAAACCTTGACGAAGTAAGGCAAAAAACAGTATTAGATTACTTCATGCCCAAAGACAAAGCCTACTTTCAAAAGTATATACTGCCGAATGTACTATCCCTTGGGCGCTGGCAGGGAGAATTCTGCTTCCGACACCTCCAAACAGGTCAACCAATACCAGTTGATTACAATATCTTCACTCTTAAAGACAACACAGGCCAGCCAATTGCCTTAGCAACTGTAACTCGCAATATCAGCGAACAAAAACAGGCTAAAGAAAAAATCTTACAACTAAACAAGGATCTACAGCGTCGCATTAGTGAGTTACAAACTTTGTTAGAAGTAATTCCCATTGGAATTGGCATTGCTGAAGATCCACAATGCCAAAATATCAAGGTAAACCCTGCTTTTGCGAAGCAGTTGGGGATATCGCCAGATACTAATGCCTCCCTCAGCGCTCCTAGTGACGAAAAACCAACAAGCTTTAAAATCTACCAAGAAGGAAGAGAACTTTCAGCAGAAGAACTCCCAATGCAATATTCTGCTACTCATGGTGTCGAAGTTCTGGATTTTGAAGTTGATATAGTCCACGAAAATGGCAAAATTGTCAACCTGTTGGAGTATGTTGCACCCCTGTTTGACGAAGAGGGTAAAACTAGAGGAAGCGTTGGTGCATTTTTAGATATTACGGAGCGCAAACAGGCAGAGGAAGCAGTTCTAAATCAGCAAAAATGGCTGGAGGATGTACTAAATCTGATGCCAAGACCGTTGCTGTTTATTGAACCAGGAACGGCGCGGGTAACTTTTGCCAATCGCTCTGCGAATGAATTAGCTGGGGGCGAATTTCCGAAAGGTGTAGCAGCAGAAGATTATCACACAGTTTACCACTACACAAATGCGGCAGGCGATCGCATTCCTAATGAACTTATGCCAGGGGTGCGGGTTGCCCTTGGCGAACGTCTCAATGGTTTGGAGGTAGATTGGCACACTCCTGGTGGTGTACGCTCTTTACTGATATTTGCTGATACATTGCCAGCAATGCACGGTCATCCGGCTACCTGTATCTTGGTGTTCCAAGAAATTAGCAACCTCAAGGCTGCACAAAAAGCACTCTCATTAAGTTACAAAAGGCTAAAACTACTATTCGACACAGCTAACGATTTACTATCAAGCCAAGAACCAGTATTACTAATCGATAGCGTCTACCGCCAACTAAAAGAGCAAATTGGAATAGAAGTTTATTTTAATTATTTGGTTGAGGATAACTCCCAGATAATGCGATTAGAGTCTTACGGCGGTATTTCCCAAGAACTGGCAAAGGAAATCGAATCGTTGGCTTATGGTGAAGGAATTTGCGGTACTGTAGCCCAGAATCGTTATGCGATAGCTCTAGAGAATGTGCAGCAATCAACTGATCCAAAAGCAGAAGTGCTTCGTTCTTTAAGTATTACTGCTTATTATGGTTATCCGTTGATTGCCCAAGGACGGTTGTTAGGTACTCTCTCTTTTGGCAGCCGGACTCGGTTAAGCTTTACCGACAATCAAAAGGGGATGATGCAAGCAGTATGTGACCAAATAGCGATCGCAATGGAACGGTCTAGCTTAATTGCTTCTTTGCAAAAACAAACTGAGCAGTTGCAAGAGGCAAACCGGATGAAAGATGAGTTTCTGGGGATATTGTCTCACGAATTGCGATCGCCTCTCAATGCAATTATGGGCTGGGCGCAACTCCTGCAACGAAGCAAGCTGAGTGAAAGCCAAATGGCTAGGGCTACGGAGACAATTGAACGCAATGCCAAAGCCCAAACCCAACTAATTGAAGACTTGCTAGATATATCGCGGATGATTAGAGGTAAGTTACGCCTCAATGTCCGTATTTGTAATTTGGTTCCGATAATTGAGTCGAGTCTAGAGACTGTTACCCTGGCCGCCCAATCTAAGAAAATCGATTTAAGATTTTCCATCATTCCCTCAAAAGAAAGATCAGAACTCAATACCGAAAATCTGGAATCTTCAGAAACACAATCCCAAAGCAATCAACATTCAGAGGACAGCAAACTTGGCGACAAATCCCAATTCTTAGTTTCCGGTGATTTCGAGCGTTTGCAGCAAATCATCTGGAATCTGCTATCTAATGCCATCAAATTTACACCCACAGGTGGACGGGTAGAGGTGCAATTGTCATTGGTAACTAGTGAAGAAAAAGACATCACAGATAAATATGCTCAAATTCAGGTGATTGATACAGGCATTGGTATCAGTTCTGACTTTCTCCCTTACGTCTTTGATCGGTTTCGTCAAGCTGACAGTTCTAGCACTAGAACCTATGGTGGATTAGGAGTAGGATTAGCGCTCGTGCGCCATTTAGTAGAATTACATGGCGGTACTATCTATGTAAATAGTCCAGGCAAAGAGCAAGGAGCAACGTTTACAGTTAAGCTACCATTTCTAAGTAGTCCGATGAATTAGCTACAGTAGGCTGACTGGACGGACTTAGAGGGAATTGGGGATTTTGAATCTAAGTTGGAGTTAGGGAGAATCAGGACTTTTTTGCAGACGTAATAAGGTATTGTAAACCTGCTGTTTTAAGATATCGTTATTTTGTAGTTCTATAGTAATTCTGTTAAACTGATCGATGCTCAAACCATTATCTTGGACAATTTTTTGAGAGCGATTACAGTAATTTACTGCGATATCTTGAGCCTTTCTAGGAAGACCATTTATGCTGTTAGAGTCGTTACAAACAATTTTAGGAATTTCTCCATTGCCAATAAGTTTTTTAATTTCTTCAAAGGCATTTTGACGTGCTGGTTCCATTGCTAGCACGGCTTGAGCATAACTGTTTATTTGACTATTGTTAGCTATTGGTGCCGAAGCTTGACCATAAGCTTTTGAACTCAATAAAAAAGAGTTGGAAATCACACTTGTAGTAACAATCGCGCCGAAAAAGAATGATTGGTAAAGGCTTCGCTTTCGGTTATATCGGGAAAGGAAATCAGAAATTTTCTTCATATAGTGTGTGACACAAAACTACATCAGGGATATTATAAGAAATTTGAATTATTTTCCGAGTAGGAAGTTCCAGCAACTTTTGAGTACATCAGCTTTTATATTTGATTGTCAACTCCCTCGGCATACTTGACAAAGTTCGATGACTTTAGTCTGGAATGTTGACATTTCTGATGCTCCTTGCTTGAGGCTAACTTCTAACTCCAATAGTAGAGGTAAGCAAGAAATTAGTTGTTGCACAGAAAGCAGCTTGATTTCTTGCTGTAAGAAGTAGAGCCGTTTAGGATTACCGATATCAGCAGCAATAGCGATCGCTTGTTGGTTGCGCTCACCACTTTCTATCATAATCTTCACCCATAGCCAAGTGCGAAATTGTCCAATCAATGTAGCAACTATCCGTAATCCCGGCTCGGAAGCATTAATCATATCTGCCAAGGTTGTCAAAGCTTTCGCTGTATCTCCTGTTCTGATTGCTGCTGCTAATTGTAAGCTGTTTTGAGTAGTATTTCTTACTAACTTTGTGACGGTATCTACGTCTAAAGGCTTGTTGCTACCGTGGGCATATAACCGTAATTTTTCTATCTCATTGTAGAGTAATCGTGTATCATTTCCCACGGACTCTGCTAACAACTGGGCAGTATTGGCAGTCAGTTTTACACCCACAGTCTGGGCTGCTTGATTAACAGATTGCACCAGTAATTCTGTTTTCCAAGGGGGAATAAGGGGAAATTCTCGGAATTCGGTAGCAAATTGTTTTAACAATTTTGTGGATTTGAGGCGTTCATCAGGCTTATTGCGGCTGGTGAGTAATAAAAATGAGTTTTCAGGAATCACAGATAGCGATCGCACCAGTTCCGCTAAGACATTCTCTGGACAGTGCTGACACAAAGTTGTATTGATCAGCCATACCAAGCGCCCACCAGCGCCAAAAGTAGGTGTCATAACCTGATTTAACCCTTGGATAGCAGCATCAGCTTGATCTGGGGTGAATGCAGTGTAATTAAAACTGATCCAATTGGGATCGAGGACGCGATCGCGCAGCACAGCAATCGCCTTTTCTATCGCAAAATCATCCTCACCCCAGTAAAAATAAAGTGGCATAGATAAACCTCTTAGTATATGGGGAATGGGGAATGGGGCATGGGAAGAGACAAGGAAGAAACTTATTTAATAATTTCCCCTCATCTCCCTCATTTCCCCCTGCTCCCTGCTCCCTGCTCCCTGCTCCCCTGCTTCCTCCCCACTCCCAAAACTAAATACTTTTGAAATCATTCTGTTAATCGGGGTAATTTTCCCTAAAATCTATCAAGTGAGAGCGTGAGGCTATGAAGATTGGACGACAACTATCAAACTTACTTAAATCGGTTAGCACGACTGACGCTGCCAGAAGCCTACAGATCCCAAGCCCAGCATATTCAGGAATCTTCTAAATTTCAGCCACATTCTGGCTTGAGACAAGCAGCGTCTTTTCCTGGCTATACCTTAATTACCCCACCAGCAGGAGAAGAATCAGAAAACTCTGCTTTTTATGCCAAATTACAGAGTTACCAACAGGAACTTTTGCAGTTGCCTGTAAACCGTAATTTGATTGTACCTCTACCTCCTGCTAGCTTCCATCTAACTTTAGCGGATTTAATTTGGGACAATGCTTACCTGGATGCCCGCGAAAAAAATCCCAATTTTGACAAAGAGCTACCCTCTTGTTTAGCGGAAACGTTTCAGCAATATCAACAATTGATGACAAACAGGAGTCATCCGATTAAATGGCAAATGCTGGGACTAATACTGATGCCAAGAGCTATAGCTGTTTGTTTAGTGCCCCAAGATGAAAGCTGCTACGAGGAAATTATTAAATTTCGCCGAACAATTTATCAAAATCCCAAGTTAATTGCCTTGGGTATTGAGCAGCATTATCATTTTACAGCCCATGTTACACTAGCCTATTTTGGGGAGGTTTCATCTGATTTAGACCGCACAAGCTTTAGCACAAATCTTTCTCAATTGAATGACAAATGGCTGTTTAATTTGCCAGAATTTTCGATTAATCGTGTCGAATTGCGAAAATTTGACAACATGACACACTATTATCGTGAACCAAACTGGCCGATTTTAGATTTTTAAGTCGTGTAAGAATTCAGCACCCAGGAGTCAGGAGCCAGATTCTATCAGGAATCTAGAATAATTAGTATATTTATTCATCAAATGTTCTCCTGATTCTTTAACTATTCTGAATTCAGAAGGACTGAATTCTTACTGAGTCATTAGTTAGTAGTTAGTCGTCAGTAGTTTATACTCGCTGGCAACTGACTACTGATTATGATTTATTAGTCTAAATAAAATCTCTAGCCTAAAATTTCGGTTGTTTATAAACGAGATAAACAGCTTCTAAAAAGACATCAGGTGTCACAGCTTCGGGCAAATTATCTAAATTAATAATAGCTACTACTTGCTCGGCTAACTTTAGAGATAGTGAGGCTTTTGCCTTTAATGACATTGTAGTTCGTCGCTGCAAATACTCACGAATAACAGCAAAATCATCGGGCAATAACTGCGATAAATCAGCGTTTTGGATTAACTGCTCGTGAAGTACCTTTGCCTGTTCTGAAATTGTCAGTGTCGCGGATGTAGTGGGTGTTTCGGTTTGAATTACAATTGTGCCAGCAGCCAAATCACCTAAGCGCTTTTCTCGACTACCCAACATAATTAAAAAAGCGCCAATAAACAAAGTCTCATCAAAAGGTCGTAGTAGGGCACGTAGAGCTGCTTGTTGTAGCCCGATGAGTCTGCCATCATCTCGAACCACGCGAATTTTAACGACCCGTTTACCAGGGGTTTGCCCAAACCATAAGGTTTCAAAAAATACAAAATAGCTAATGTAAATTGCAAAGACGATAAAGAAGAAGATTGCTAATAACCAAATATCTAAACTTGGCAACTTCGTAAATGTAGCTTCAATAAAATTGATCAGCTGCGTGGAGAAAACAGCCCAGGTAAGGACAAACAGAACTAAAGTTACACCCAACACAGTATAGTCAATCAGCAGTGCCAAAGCTCGATTCCCAATTCCCGCTAAAGTAAATTCCAACTCTACACTTTCTGGAGTTTGGAATGTGATGCGATTAAAAAAGCGCATATTTTAATCAATTGAAAATTATATAGAGTTGGATTAAAGTGTTGAGCTAACGAAAATCTTGTGTGGGAGGTTGTCGTAACTGCAAACCTAGACCCTCACGCCGAGTCCGCAAGTCTAAGTATAAAACAGCTTTCAACGCTTGCCAGAATGGCATTACTAAAACTCCCCCTACTAAGCTGCCCACCCAAGAAATGAAATACACAATTCCGTAGATAATAGAACCTTGCTCAAGCTTTAAGAGGAATAAGCTAGGTATATAGTTTAATACAAACAGTAATGGCAGTGTAACGAAAAAAGCAACTAAAACAACGCCTTGAATGCGAAGTACTGAGGCTTTAGTTAATTCCCAACTTCTAGAAACACTTTCGCCACCATTAATATTTTCTTCAACTGCTAGCGGTACCTCAGCTACTATCCAACGCGAGTAGAACCAGGTTAGTCCCAAAACCAAAACAATTACCATTAAAATTATTGCCAATGTGGTTGTGACTATAACACCAGCAGCACCTAATATCGTTCCTAATAGCGCTACCAACGCAGCAGACAGAAGACCACCTGCGATCGCCAATCCTAAATAAACTACCAGCAAAGATATACTTACTTGAAAACCAACTCTTAAAAATGACCACAGACGGGGATTAACATGGCTGCTGGCATCGTGGACACTTTCAGGTTGGTAAATTAATTCTCCAAAAGCCAAGCGTGAAATTAGTCCAGAGATCGCTGCATATTTTGCCCAGCCATAGATCGGAACTATAATCCACAAGTGCGCGATCGCAGCTAGTTTCAGATAAGTCTTCAGATGAGAACGATACAATCGCACCGCAGCACTGACAACATTCCCTACACTCAGTGGTTGTATCTGACCTGAAGATCCAAAGTTTTCAGACATAATGATAAATTCCCTTGAAACTACGGAGATTAATTTGAAGCTATCTTAAGCTAAGTTAAACTCAGTGTTCCCAAAATTCATGAATATTCAACGTTGGATTGCGCGACGAGAACCAAATTGGCAGCGTCTGGATGCCTTATTAAAGCAGATAGAAAAAAAAGGTCTAAAGTCTCTACAAGCGGCAGAGATTAGAGAGTTAGCGAGTTTATATCGTTCAGTAGCGGCAGATTTGGCTCGTGCCCGTACCCAGCAAATCGGCAATACTTTGATACAAAGTTTACAATCTTTAACAACTCGTGCCTATACGCAGATTTACCAAGGTTCGCGGCGACAGGAATGGCAGGCAATCCTAGAATTTTACCGATGGGGATTACCATCTGTAGTCCAGAAAACCTTTATATACATTGCTATTGCAACGGCACTGTTCCTACTGGGGGCACTAGTGGCTTGGTGGTATTCCTGGCAAAACCCCAGCTTTATGGCTTTGATTGTACCTGAAAGTTTGATTACCAAAGTGCGAGATGAGCATAAATTATGGATGGGTTCAATTGTTGGCGTTGAACCTCTAGCATCTAGTGGTATTACGATCAATAATTTGTCCGTTTCTTTTGGCGCTGTTGCTGGTGGCATCACAGTCGGACTATACACAGCCTATTTGATGATTTTTAATGGCTTATTGATTGGTGCTATTGGTACTTTAGTTGGTCAAAATAATCTGGCTTATCCTTTTTGGGCTTTTGTGTTTCCGCATGGTTCCTTAGAATTACCCGCGATCTTTTTTGCTGGGGGTGCAGGATTTTTATTAGCAAGAGCAATTTTATTTCCTGGTAAATATCGCCGTGGAGATGCACTAAAATTTTACGGTTCTCAGGCGGTGCAGCTAGTATTTGGGATTGTACCAATGTTGATGATTGCTGGTGTGATCGAAGGCTTCTTTTCGCCTAACCCCAGTGTGCCTGATGCAATTAAATATTTGGCAGGGATAGGATTATTTATACTTTTGGTAATGTATTGTAGCCGCAAGCAAACATGAAATAATTTAGGTGTTGGCGAATTGGAAAACTGAAAAACTTTTTATAATAAGGTAAACATCAACTATGTCAAAAATCCTCATAAGTTAAAGCTAGGATAATTATGGTAAAAACATCAAACAAAATATTGAGTTTAGAAGAGTTTCTTGCATTACCAGAAACCAAACCATATTGCGAATACATTGACGGTAAAATCATTCCAAAACCTATGCCTCAAGGAAAACATAGCACTATTCAAGGAGAACTTTGTCCCACAATCAATTCTGTTATCAAAGTCAAAAAAATGGGTTGGGCTTTTCCAGAATTACGTTGCACTTTTGCAGGACGTTCTATAGTTCCCGATGTTGCTGTATTCTCTTGGACAAGGCTTCCTGTAGACGAGAATGGTGATATTGCCAATACATTTGCCGCAGCACCCGACTGGATAATTGAAATTCTCTCCCCCGAACAAAGCCATACAAAAGTTACAAAAAAAATCTTACATGCCCTCAATCACGGAACTCAAATGGGTTGGTTAATTGACCCTGATGAGCGGTTCATTGCTGCTTATCCTGCGGGACAACAACCTTTACCTTTTGAGGAAATTGAGTCTGTTTTACCAGTGCCAGAATTTTGTCAGGGGTTACAGTTGACGGTAGGTGATATTTTTGGATGGTTAAAGGTGACTGCGTAACAAATATTTGCTTCAAACCAACTTACTATTCTTAGAGACCATTTATAAAGTAAATCTTTAGACGACAAGACGACGCAGCATGATCCGAGTCATAACAGCATATATAGCAGCTTCACTCATTTCTGGAAGATGCTCGTAATCCTTGCTAAGACGATGGTACTGGTTGAGCCAACCAAAAGTTCTTTCTACTACCCAACGCTTGGGTAAAATCTCAAATTCTTTTTTAAATCGAACTAGACCAAATCCTTTTTCATAAGAAAGGATGGCATGTAAGTAAAGGCAGAGAAGAGGGGTATAAAAAGTTTATAAGAGATAAATTTTGGAATATAGCTTTAATATAAATATCGAGTAGCAGTTTATCTGCTGCATGACTACTGTATAACTACGTAATTTCTATGAATATCTCCTTTTAGGGGTAACATAGTGAAACAGCTGCGTTGATTTGTACTGTTTTACTTAATTAAGTTTTGTTTCACTGTTTTGGGAATATGAGTAAACTAATTCCAGCCATCAGAGTCAAAAACTTCAGCTTCTATTACGACGCTCAAAAGATAGTTGAAGGCGTGTCAATGGATATTTACCAAAACCAAGTCACGACAATTATTGGTTCTAGTGGTTGTGGCAAGTCTACTTTTCTTAAATCGTTAAATCGCATGAGTGAATTAGAAGAAGCAGATGTAAAGGTCGAAGGAAGAGTAGAATTTTATGGACAAAGTATTTATGAGCGTCGTGTCAACATCAATCGCTTGCGTCGCCAAGTTAGTATGATTTTTCCCAAGCCAAATCTTTTCCCTATGAGCATTTACGATAATGTTGCTTATGGGGTGAAATTAGTTGGATGGCATCCGAAAGTAGAATTAGATAGGATTGTTGAGTCTGCCGTCAAAGCTGCTGAACTTTGGGATGAAGTGAAAAATAAGCTGCACAAACCTGCTTTAGAACTTTCTGGTGGTCAACAACAAAGATTATGTATTGCCCGTGCTTTAGCAGTCAAACCAAATGTTCTGTTGATGGATGAACCTTGTTCAGGTCTTGATCCTAATGGCAGCATGAAAATTGAGCATTTGATCCACAACCTACGTTCTGAGTTAACAATTGTAATTGTGACTCACAATATGCAGCAAGTTACTCGCCTATCCGATTTTACGGCTTTCTTTTATAGTAATGAAAATCGGATTACTCAAATGGTTGAATTTGGGACTACAAATAAAATTTTTACTAACCCTGTGGATTCTCGCACCCGCGACTATATTTTTGCCCGCGTCGGTTGAGATGTTTCTTTAATTCTAGCTATTGACAAGGCTATGACATGGTGTGAGCGGAAATTAAGGTTGAATCTAATTTCTGCTTGCTTTGAATTTTTCTTGTGTTGGGCAATGCAGACTGACATTGACAGTCTTTTTTTATACTATATACTTAAAGAGAAGTATCTGCCTAGACCACCTGAATCATAAGATGAAATGTCCTCTGTGCGAATCTACTTCATATTATAAAAATGGTCGTCACAATGACCAGCATAATTACCTCTGCAAAAATTGCGGCAAACAATTCTTTGAGCCTTCATTACCTCGTTCCCTAGAAGGTGAGTTGTTTGCTAACAGCAATGGACATACTAAAGTATCTATGACTGATGCGGCAAAAGTTTCTTTAGTAAAAAACCTACCAGAAGAAAAAATCACAAACAAAGGTCTTGGCTCTTTTAATTTTAAATTAGCTGAAGAACTGCTGCAAACTATATTATTGCCTGATTCTGATTGCTTAGAATCTTCTGTGTACAGCCAATTGCTCTTAAAAATTCAGCAAAAGAATGAAATTAAACATAAGTTAGAAACAGGAATATCTATTTTACTTTTGGATGCAGAAAACTTAAAACTAGATATTAATTCAGAATTGTTTTTAGCCAGTCTTTGTGAATATCCTCTCCAAGTTAAAATGGCATTCGCTAACTGGAGAAATCAAAGCATTGGCAAGCAAGATATTGAACTATATAACCGTGGCTATCAACTTGTCCATGTGCCTGAAGGTAAAAATAGTGCTGATGCAAAAATGATTGCATTTGGTGCTTGTATATTACGATCTTATCCAACAGTTAAAGAAATATTAGTCTGTTCTAGCGATGGAATTTTAAACCATCTTTGTAACGAACTCCAAAATCAAGGATTAATTGTCTATTGGGTACGTAGACAAGGACAAAATTTGCATATAGACAACCGGAATACAGGCAAATTAACTCATTATTCTTTGTCAATGGCAACAGAAGTTTTATCTTTTGAAAAAGCAGTTGACCCAATTCAAGATTTAGTTAAACCTGAACAGGAATCAATTAATGCTCGATTAAACAGTTTAGTGGATGTTGCAACTTCATTTCAAGAAAGATGCGAGATAAATATTGAATCTAATAATTTAAATCAACGAGAAAATGAAAAGCCAATATCTGTTGTAGATAACTCATTTACTGAATCTATTAAGGAACAAGAGGTTACGAAAATTTCTAATGTAGAGATATTAGATAAATTATTATTTAAAATTATTCAAGAT